>NZ_ADFP01000086.1 GCF_000177335.1 Pyramidobacter piscolens W5455 | reverse complement strand
GCGGCGGAGAACTTTCTGCGCCTGACGGCGGCGCGCCGGGCGACGGGCAACGCGCCCCTGTGGAACGCCCAGCGCGAGGCGCTGAAAGCCGCGCCTCCGCTGAGCCCCGACCTGCCGCGAATCAAACAGCCGGCGCTGGTCTGCGCCGGGGAGAACGATCTCCTGTTCCCGCCGGAAGAAGTCGAAAAGATCGCCGCCGCCCTGCCGCGCGCGACCTTCCGCCTCTTTCATGCCGGACACGCCGTCATGTACGACTGTCCCGAAGAACTGGCGGCGGCGATTGCCGCGTTCTTGGCCGCTGTGGTATGATCGATGCCGTCATGAGAGCGCGAGACGCCGGAAGAAAGAGGGGATTCAAGGATGAACGACGTTGACGAAAAAAGCCTGCGCAACGCGCGACAGCTCTACGAAAGCGGCGGCATCGACACGATCGAGGTCGGCACCGTGGCGGGGCTGCGGCGGATCCACGAGGCCCTGTTCGGCGGGCTGTACGATTTCGCCGGGCAGATCCGCACGCTCAACATCTCCAGGGGCAATTTCCGCTTCGCCAACTGTCTTTATTTGGAAGAAGCGCTGCGCGCCATTGAAAAATGCCCGAAAACTCTTTTGAGGGGATTATCGCCGCGTACGTGGAGATGAGATGAACGTCGCTCACCCGTTTATGGAGGGCAACGGGCGCGCTGTGCGCATCTGGCTCGACCTGATGCTCAGGAAAAAACTGCGCCGCGTCGTCGACTGGCAGAACGTCGACAAAGCCCGCTATCTTCAGGCCATGGAACGCAGCCCCGTCAACGATTTGGAACTGCGCTGCCTTCTTTTGCCCAACCTCACCGACCGCATCGACGACCGCGAAGTCATCTTCAAGGGCCTCGAACAGTCGTACTGGTACGAAGGGTACCGACGCTGAACGAAAAAAGATCGGCGTGTGCAAAACGTCATGACGTTTTGCGCACGCCGATCTTTTTGCTGCCGTCCGGTTGAATATTACGCCACCGACGCCGGAGGAACGACGACGGGTTTCGCTTTGGCGTTGTCGATGGCGTGCACGGGGCACTTGGCGGCGCAGAGGCCGCAGTTGACGCAGTTGCTCGGGTCGATGACGGCGAGCGCTCCCTTCATGGAGATGGTCTGCTTGGGGCAGACTTTCACGCACATCTGGCAGCCGATGCAGCCGACCGTGCAGACTTTGCGCACGAAAGCGCCGGGCATGGGGTTGCTGCAGGCGACGTGGACCATTTTCTTTTTCGGCACCATGGCGATGATGCCGCGCGGGCAGGCTTCGACGCAGGCTTGGCAGCCCACGCACTTGTCGCGGTCGACTTTGGCGACGCCGTTTATGACGTGGATGGCGTCGAACTTGCAGGCTTTGACGCAGGTGCCGAAACCCATGCAGGCGAAAGCGCAGGACGTTGGGCCGCGGCCCGGCACGACGGACGCGCTCTGGCAGTCGCCGATGCCCAGATAAACGCAGTCTTTGCCGGTCTTGTCGAACGATCCCTGACAGCGCACGAAGGCGACTTCGGGCTCGGCGCCGTCGGCCGTGACGCCCATGATCTCGGCGATTTTTTCCGCCACGGGGGCGCCGCCGACGACGCACTTGTTCAGCGCGCAGGCGCCGAGGACGCAGCCTTCGGCGTAGCCGTCGCAGCCGGGATAGCCGCAGCCGCCGCAGTTGGCGCCGGGAAGCGCGGCGCGGATCAGCGTCTGGCGCGGATCGACGGCGACGGCGAACTTTTTGGAAGCGAAGGCGAGCAGGCAGCCGAAGACGACGCCCAGCCCACCCATGACGAACGCGGGATAGATGATCGCAGTCATGGCCGCCACCTACTTAACCAGGCCGCTGAAGCCCATGAAGGCGATGGACATCAGCCCGGCGGTGATGAGCGCGATGGGCAGCCCGCGCATGCAGCGGGGCATGTCCGCGTTCAGCTCGATCTTCTCGCGGATGCCGGCCATCATCACGATCGCCAGCATGTAGCCGACGGCGGTGCCGAAGGCGTTGACGACGGCGGTGAGCAGGTCGTACTTCTCGTTCATGTTGATCACGGCCACGCCGAGCACGGCGCAGTTGGTGGTGATCAGCGGCAGGAAAATGCCCAGCGACTTGTACAGCGCCGGCATCATCTTCTTCATGACGATCTCGACGAACTGCACGAGCGCGGCGATGATGAGAATGAAGGCCAGCGTGTAGAGATATTCGAGGCCGAGCGGCACGAGCAGGAATTCGAACGCCAGCCAGGTCATCACCGACGAGAAGGTGATCACGAACACCACGGCCAGCCCCATGCCCCTGGCCGTCTCCAGTTTGCCGGAAACGCCGAGGAACGGGCAGCAGCCGAGGAAGCGCATGAAAACGATGTTGTTGACGAAAATGGAGCTGATCAGCAGACCCAGCAGATTCATTCGGCCTCACCGTCCTTTTTCGCGGCGCAGTCCGCCTTGTGGCACGCGCCCGCCAGCGCGCAGCCGCTGCACGAACCGAGCTCGGCCCAGCCGTCGTAAGCGGATTCGGCCAGAGGCGCGAGGCTTTTCAGTTCCTTGCGGATCTTGAGCTGATGCATGACGGCCATGAGAACGCCCAGCGTGATGAAACCGCCGGGAGCGAGGATGGCCAGCAGCGCGGGCTGGTAAAAACCGGGCGCGAAAACGTTCGCTCCGAAGACCGAACCGGCGCCGATCAGCTCGCGGATGGCGCCGATGAGGATCAGGGCCAGCGTGAAACCCAGGCCCATGCCCAGACCGTCGCATGCCGAGGCGAAGACGCCGTTTTTGGAGGCGAACGCTTCGGCGCGCGCGAGGATGATGCAGTTGACGACGATCAGCGGGATGAAGATGCCCAGCGCCTTGTCCAGCGCCGGGAAATAGGCGGCGATGATCAGCTGCAGCGCGGTGACGAATCCGGCGATGACGACGATGAACGAGGGGATGCGGATCTCGTCGGGGATGAAGCGCCGCAGCGCCGAGATCGCCACGTTGGAGCCGATCAGCACGGCCGTGGCGGCCAGCCCCATGCTGAGACCGTTCATGGCGCTGGACGTGACGGCGATGGTCGGGCACATGCCGAGCACGAGGACGAAGATCGGGTTTTCGGCGAAAAGGCCGTTGACAATCGTCTTGAGAGGATTGCTCATTTACTTTGCCTCCTCTTTTTTCAGATGGTTTTTCCAGTAAGCGCGCGCGGCGTTGACGGCGTCGGCGACGGCGCGCGACGTGATCGTGGCGCCGGAAATTGCCTGGATCTGGTTGCCGTCCTCGGGCGGCGTCTTGGTGACTTGCAGATCGCCGTCGGCCAGCTTCCCGTGGAACTGCCCGGCGAACGCGGGTTCGGAAGCCCGGGCGCCGAGCCCAGGCGTCTCGCTGGACTCGAGAATTGCGATGTCCATGACGCGTCCGGCGGCGTCGATGCCGCAGATCAGCGTCATCAGGCCGCCGAAGCCTTTGGGCGTGAGCGTGAAGTTGTAGCCGATCGTGGCGCCGCCGGCGGAACCGGCGTAAACCTCGCTGATGATGCCGGCGTCGGCTTTGAGCGCCACGGGCGTGAAGTTTTTCGCGCCGGGCAGCGTCGCGGCCAGCGCATCGTTCTTCTGACGGGCGCGTTGGGCGGCGATGGAGCCGCTGGTGACGTTCTGCACGGCGCCGAGGAGCAGCCCCGTGACGGCCGTGATGACGAAGAGGATCGAACCGAGCTTAACGATTTTTGGCATGGCTCTTCACCTCTCCGAAAACGCGCGGCTTGGTGGCGCGGTCGATCAGCGGCACCAGCAGGTTCATGATCAGGATCGAGTAGGAGACGCCCTCGGGATAGCCGCCCCACGTGCGGATCACCGCCGTAAGCAGGCCGCAGCCGGCGGCGAAAACGATCTGCCCCTTGAGCGTGATCGGCGACGTGGTGTAGTCGGTGGCCATGAAAATGGCGCCGAGGAACAGCCCGCCGGACAAAATCTCCGCCAGCGGCGCCGCCGGGCGGCCGAAAACCGTGCACAGCGCCGCGACCACGGCGACGTAGACCACAGGCGTCTGCCATTTGACGATATCCTTCCAGAGCAGCACGGCGAAGCCGATCAGCAGCGCCAGCGTACAGCTTTCGCCGATGCAGCCGCCCGTCCTGCCGAGGAACAGATCGAGGTACGAGGGCAGGGCGCTCACGTTTCCGGATTTCATCAGCGCCAGCGGCGTGGCCGCGGAAACTCCGTCCAGCGTCCAGGTCGTCATCGGCACCGGCCAGCTGGCCAGCATCATGGCGCGGCCGGCCAGCGCCGGGTTGACGATGTTGCCGCCGAGGCCGCCGTAAAACTGTTTGACGACGATGATCGCGAACAGCGAACCGCCGACGGCCATCCAGTAGGGGATCGTGGGCGGCAGGTTATAGGCCAGCAGCAGCCCCGTGACGGCCGCGGAGCCGTCGCCCACCGTGACCGCGCGCCCCGTGCATTTTTGCCACAAGAATTCGAAGAAGACGCAGGCGAGCACGCACACCGCCATCACCGCCACGGCGCGCGCGCCGTAGCGGATGACGCCCATGACGCCGGCGGGAACCAGCGCCGCCAGCACCCAGCCCATGATCTGCGGCGTCGTCAGACCGGCGTGGGCGTGGGGAGAACTTGAAACGACCAGCTTATAATCCATTATTTCCCCGCCGCCTTTCTCTTTTTGCGCTGCGCCATGACGAAGCTCTTGCCGTCGCGGCAGCTCTGCGTCAGCGGCCGGCAGGCGGGGCACACGTACGTGCAGCTGCCGCACTCGATGCAGTTCATGCCGCCTTCCGCTTCGAAACGATCATATTCCTTGCCCAGCACCAGCGTGTCCAGCGCGCTGGGCACCAGCCCCATCGGGCAGGCTTCGACGCAGCGGCCGCAGTGCAGGCAGGCCGTGGCGCGCCTGAGCATCGTCGAGCGCGCCGTCAGCGCCAGAACGCCGGACGTCCCCTTGACGGCGGGCACGTCGAGCGAGCGCATCGACATGCCCATCATCGGGCCGCCGGCCAACACTTTGACGGGCGCTTCCTTGAAACCGCCGCAAAAATCCACGAGCTCGCGAATGGAAGTCCCCAGCGGGATGCACACGTTCTTGGGTTCGGCGATCGCGTCGCCGGTGACGGTGACGACGCGCTCCGTCGAAGGCTCGCCGAGGGCGATGGCGCGCCAGCACTGCTGCACGGTGCGCACGTTGGCGATGATGCAGCCCACGTCGGCCGGCAGCGCCGTGACGACGTACTCCTGCCCCGTCAGCGCCTCGATCAGCATTTTTTCGGAGCCCTGCGGATATTTCACGGTGAGCGGCTGCACGCGCACGTTCTGCACGCCCAGCCGCGCGACCGACCCGGACAGCGCGGCGATGGCCTCGGGCTTGTTGTTCTCCACGGCGATCACGCCCTCGGCCTCGGGAAAGAGGCGGAGCAGCAGCGCCGTGCCCTTGACGATCTCGTCGGTCGATTCCATCATCAGGCGGAAGTCGCAGTTCAGATACGGTTCGCACTCGGCGCCGTTGACGATGAACCATTTGATCTTGTCCTGAGGCGGCGGCGCGAACTTGACGGCCGCCGGGAACGTGGCGCCGCCGAAACCGACGATGCCCGCCTCGCGGATACGCTTGAGATATTCTTTGGGATCGCAGTTTTCGTAATCGGGCAGCGGCGCCCAGCGTTCGTCCTTTTCGTAGAGGCCGTCGTTTTCCACCACCACGCAGGTGTCGAACGTGCCGGGCACGGTCTGGCGCGGCCCTACGTCCTTCACCGTTCCGGAAACGCTGGAGAGCACCGGCGCGGAAACGAACGCGTCGGCGCTGCCCAGCGGCGTGCCGACTTTGACTTTGTCCCCCCTGGCGACGACGGGCGCGTTCGGCGCGCCGATGTGCTGCGACATCGGAAACGCCAGATCGCTTTTGGGCAGATACGGCTCGATCCGCTTGTCCCGCGTCAGATCCTTGTTCTGAGGCGGATGCACGCCGCCCCAAAAAGTAGGAAACCCCATAGATCTTTCCCCCTTTTGCCTTTTCCGGCAGCTGATGAGTCTGTCGGATCTACGTATTTTGTATACGCAGATGGAATCATTTTCAATGATAGCATTTTTTACGAAAAACGAAAGACGAAGATGTTTCATGATTCGCGGGTCTCTATAAATATAAGTCAAACGATGCAACGGCGCAAGCACTTTTAGAGTCTGCCCGCCTGAAGCGAAGCCGAAGCGGCGGGGCTTTCGTCGGCTTGACAAAAGCCGGAATCCCGATCGTTCGCGGGATTCCGGCTGACATTTTTCATGGAAGGTTTTCGGACGAATCGCAGGCGCAGGGCGGCATTTTCAGTTTTTCGCCGCCGCGGTGGATCTTTTCCGTGCCGGCCTCGACGGCGGCGCGGTAGTAATTGCATTTGTAGTTGATGAAATCAAGCACGGCCTGGTCCTCGCTGAGCTGCCGTTCCATGGCCTGACGGCGGCGCTCGAACAGTTCGAGGCGCTGGTGCAGCGAGGCGTCGCCCTCTTTCAGCAGCTGGATGAAACGGGCGATCTCCTTCAGCGGCATATGGGCCTTTTTCAGCCACAGCACGATTTTCAGCGTCTCGATGTCGCGTTCCGAAAACGCGCGGTAGCCCGAGCTTTTGCGTTCGAGGGAGGGCAGCAGCCCCTCCTTGTCGTAGTAACGGATCGTGCTGATGGGGATATTCAGCATTTGCGCCGCTTCTTTGATCGAATACTCCATGGCTCTCACCCTGCTCTTCAATAAGATTACAACGACGATAATCTAACATTAAAGTTGGCTTCAATGTCAAGGGGGCTTCAGATGGCGCAGCCCCGCACGGGCAGGTAGAGGCGCGTCACGTAGTCTTCGCGGTGCCGGGTCATCGAGGCGCCGACGAGATATTCTTCGAGCGACGTGCCCGCGAGCGCGACGCCGTGCTCGGCGGCCCACCGTTCCATTTCCAGATAGCGCGGCTTCATGGCGCGGTAGTCGCCGCCGTACAGGGCTGTGACGGCGCGGAAGGCGGGGATGGTGCGCACGGCCGGACAGTTGCCGGGCAGGTCGACGACGCGGATGCAGATCTCCAGGTCGCCCTCGCCGTCGGCGGGATCGTCGCTGAACTGTTTCAGGTAGCCGGAGTGGAAAATGGCCATGTTGGCGCCGGTCATGTGCAGGCCGTGCCGCGCCGCGATCTTGTAAAGTTCGGCGCGGCGCTGGATGAAGAGCTTCTTGGCGTTCCACGAGCTGACGTAGCGCGTGAAGGCTACGGTGCGCGCGGGCACGTCGGCGAGGCGGATCTCACGCTCCTGCGCGAGGGGCGCGGCGCGGTGTTCCATGGCGTGCATGACGCGCAGCAGCACTTCCACGGTACGGTCGTATTTTCGCCGCGCCCGTTCCAGCTCGTCGCGCGCGGCGGCGAGCCCCTGTTCCAGTTCGAGACGGAGCGAGGAGAGGTCGCGCCGGTTCAGAAGGCTGCCGATGTCTTTCAGCGACAGTCCGATGGCGTGCATCTCCTGGATCAACAAGATCTCCTCGATCTGATTTTCGGTATAAAAACGGTAGCCGCTCTGCGGGTCGCGCCGCGCCGGGGCGAGGATGCCGTTGGCGTCGTAATGGCGCAGCTGCTTGGCGCTGACGTTGCACAGTTCCGCCATCTGGCCGATGGTGAAGCGTTTTTCGCCGTCCGTCATGGTTGGGCCTCCTGCTTGAAACGGTCCCGCGGCGCCGCGGGATCGTCGGTATCCGCGCACAGCATAGCAGGAAACGGCGCGGACGTAAACACGGAAAGCCGCGCCGTTTCGGCGGGATGACGCGAGAACGCCCGCGCCTGCGGGCAAACGCGTATAATTGTGGTAAACTGGCGGCGGCGGAGCGCCCGGCGAAACGCGCGGGGCGCGTTTTCGAAAATCTTGAACAGAGAAAGCGTGATGTGCGGTGACAATCAAAAAGAAGCTGATCCTCTCGAATATTCTTATGATCGCGGTGCCCGTGCTTCTCGCGGCGGCGTTCGCGGCCGCCGCCCTGCGCACGTACGTCCACAGCTACGTAGCCCCCGTGCTGGAAATGTACGAGGCCGAAAACGGCGTCTATTCCGCTCAGAACGTTATTTACGCCTGCAAGGACGTGCTTTCGTCGCCGGAGGAATGGAAAAAATACGACTGGTACGAGGATCACGGCCTGGTCATGAGCGAGCAAACGTCGCCGAAGATGAAAATGCTCGAGGAAACGCTGCGGGACATGGGCTATCACTTCGAGATCGCGATCAGCCGGAAAGTCGTTTACAGCAATTTTCTGCCCGAGGACCGGGCGTATATCGACAGGAATTTCGGCCCCTCGCTGGCCGGCGTCGAAAGTCTGAGCATGACCGACGGCGGCGGCTCCATCGTCAAAAACGGCTTCGGTCCCGAGCGCGAACGCGGCAGCATCACCGCCGTGTTTCTGGCGAAACGGCGCGGCGGCGTCCGCGGCGATTCCTATGTGCAGAAATACGTGGTCGCTTTCTTGGCCGTCTTTCTGATTTTCATTCTGCTGACGGTGGCGCTCACCGATTACCTTCTCAGCGGAGCCGTCAGCCGCATGATCCTCAAGCCGCTGCGCATCCTCAAACTCGGCGCGCGCGAAATTGCCGGCGGAAACCTCGACTTCAGGCCGGACTACGCGAAAGACGACGAGTTCGGCGACGTCTGCCGCGAATTCGACCGGATGCGCGCCCGCCTCAAGGAGTCCGTGGCGGAAAAACTGCGCTACGAGAACTACCGCCGCGAGCTGCTTTCGGGCATTTCCCACGACCTGCGCACGCCGCTGACGGCGATCCGCGGCTACGCCGAGGGGCTGACGGACGGCGTCGCCGACACGTCCGAAAAACAGAGAAGATACTGCCAGGCCATCCGCAGCGGCACCATGGAAGTGGAGGCGTTGGCGGATTCGCTCCTGCTCTTTTCGCGGCTGGAAAACAAACGCTACCGCTACCGCCGCGAGCGCGTCCTCCTCGACGGCTGGCTCGACGGGCTGATCCGTCACTACCGCGCCGCGTCCGGCGGCCGGCTGCGGCTGAACTACGAAAACCGCGCGCCGTCCTTCGAGGCGGAACTCGACGTTCAGGAGATGCGCCGCGTGTTCGTCAACCTGTTCGACAACAGCGTCAGGCACGCTGGGAAGGACGACGTTTCGGTCTCGGTGCGCGTCGAAGCGGAAAACGGATGGGCGAAGATCGCCGTGGCCGACGACGGCGCCGGCGTCGCCGCGGACGACTTGCCGCACATCTTCGAGAGTTTTTACCGCGGCGACAAATCCCGCGCCCATCACGAGAGCGGCAGCGGCCTGGGCTTGGCGGTCGCCCGGCAAGTCGTGGAAGGCCACGGGGGGACGATCGCGGCGCGCAACGACGGCGGACTGACCGTCGAGATCAGAATTCCCGAAGCCGCCGCGGCGAAAGGGGCGGAATAACATGCGGAAAATCCTGATTGTGGAGGACGACCGCCCGATCGCGGAACTGGAACGCGACTATCTGGAAGCCAACGGCTTCGCGGTGGAGATCGCCTTCGACGGCCGCGAAGGGCTGCGTCTGGCGCGGACGGAGGAATACGCGTTGCTGCTGCTCGACGTGATGCTGCCGGGAATCAGCGGCTTCGAAATCTGCCGCGAGGTGCGAAAGAGCAAAAACGTGCCCGTCGTCATGGTCACCGCCCGCAAGGACGACGTGGACAAGATCCGCGGGCTCGGACTCGGCGCCGACGATTACGTGGTCAAGCCCTTCAGCCCGTCGGAACTGGTGGCGCGCTGCCGGGCCCATATCCAAATCCACGAACGGCTTTCAAGCGGCGCCTCGTCCGGCGCGGAGCGCCCCATAGAGGTGAAAGGGCTGAAAATCCTGCCCCTTTCGCGCCGCGTGTTCGTCGGCGGGCGCGAGGTGGCGCTGGCGCGGCGGGAGTACGAACTGCTCCTGTTCCTCGCCGCCAATCCCGATATCGTTTTTTCCCGCGAGACGCTGTTCGAGCGCATTTGGGGCGAAGATCACCCTGGCGACGCGGCTACCGTCACAGTGCACGTCAACCGCATCCGCGACAAGATCGAGAAGGACCCTTCCCGCCCCGAATATATCGAAACGGTCTGGGGCGCGGGCTATCGCTTTACGGCCGATTAGCCCGAAGCTCCGAAAAAAATCCCTTCCGCTTTGATCCGGCACGTGCCGGACAGAAGCGGAAGGGATTTTTTTACGCGGCGGCGCGAGGGAGCGTTTAGGAATTGTTTAGAATTCGCTAAGAAGGGCGTTAGATCCCGGGCGTACAATCTCTGCCTGAAAGGAAAGGGCGGAGGCTTTCCCGCAAAAAAATCATGACGATATCCTTCGGGAGAGGGAAACGCGGCGTACAAAAGGCTTCGCTGCCTTCGCCGTCGTTTTTTTCGCGCGGCGCCGCCGGGAAGATTCATAAAGCGGGCCGTGCGGTGGCGAACCGAATGGGATAAAGGGGTGGCGTTCTTGGAATTCTTCGTTCGTTATCGGACCAGGCTGTCGCAGCTGGCCGGCGTTTTTTTCGTGGGGCTGTGCGCCTTTTCGGGGAAGAAACTGGAGCTTTCGTTTCCGGCTGCGGCCGAGGCGATGTTCGCCGCGGGCTGTTTTTTGGCCGGGCTGGGGGCCGTGGGGCGGATCTGGTGCGCGCAGTATATCGCCGGATACAAGGCGGACCGCTTGATCGACAAGGGCCCTTATTCGCTCTGCCGCAATCCGCTGTACTTCTTCAGCTTTCTCGGCGCCGTCGGCGTGGGCTGCTGCACTGAATCGGCGACGCTGGCGCTGGGCGTCGCCGCGGCGTTCGCGCTGACGTATCCGGGCGTGATTCTGTCCGAAGAAAAGGACTTGCTGGCGCGCTTCGGCGACGATTACCGGCGCTACATGGCGGCCGTGCCGCGCTTCGTCCCCCGCCTTTCGCTCTTTGAGGAGCCGCGGGAATACGTCGTGACGCCGCGCGTGTTCCGGCGCGAAGTCTTCGACGCGGTGTGGTTCGTCTGGCTCGCCGGGTTGATGGAAGTGCTCGAAATGCTGGGCGATGCGGGGGCTCTCCCCAAACTGTTCTGGATCTATTAAAATACGGGTGTGAGCGCGTAAAAAAATTGTCGAAAGCCGTGAGTCTTCATGAATGAGCGAGTTAATGAAAACAAGGATCTGAAGCGCGCCGCGCTGTCGTTCATCGTGCTGATGGGCGTCGTCAGCCTCTTTTCGGACATGACGCACGAGGGCGGCAAGAGCATTCTCGGCGCTTATCTGAGCCTGACGGGGGCGTCGGCGGCGGCCGTGGGGTTCGTTTCCGGCTTCGGCGAGCTGATCGGCTATTCGCTTCGCTGCGCGACGGGACGGCTGGCCGACCGCACGAAAAGGTATTGGCTGCTGACGATCCTCGGCTACGCCGTCGATCTTCTCGCCGTGCCGGCGCTGGCTCTGGTGCCCGAAAACGGCTGGCTCTGGGCGGCGGCGCTGATCGTCGTGGAACGCGCCGGCAAAGCCGTCAAAAAACCCGCCAAGGACACGCTGCTGTCCTTTGCCGCCGCGCAGAACGGCGTGGGGCGGAGCTTCGCGCTGCAGGAACTTCTCGACCAGCTGGGAGCGTTTCTGGGGCCCGTGGCGCTGTTCGCCGTGATGTACTTCAAAGGTTCCGGCGACAGCTTTGCCGATTACCGCCGCTGTTTCGCGCTGCTGGCCGCTCCGGCTCTGGTCACGCTGGGGCTGCTGCTGGCGGCGCGCTGTCTCTTTCCGCGGCCGGAGAAGTTCGAACCGGATACGAAAAAAGCTGCTGTCGGAAATTTTGCTTTCGGAAAAAAATTCACTCTCTATATCGCCGGAATCAGCCTGTTCGCGCTGGGCTTCATGGATTTCGCGATGATCTCCATGCACGTCTCGCGGCGCGGCCTGATGTCGCCGGGCGGCCTGCCGCTGCTTTACGCCGCGGCGATGGGCGTCGACGCGGGGGCGGCGCTTGTTTTCGGCTGGCTTTACGACCGCTGGGGCATGAAAGCGCTGGCGCTGTCGGCGTTACTGACGGCGCCTTTCAGCGCGCTGATTTTCCTGCTGCCGGGAGGCGGGGCGCTGTACGCCGGCGCGGCGCTGTGGGGCGTCGGCATGGGCGCGCAGGAATCGATCCTCAAGGCGGCGGTGGCGACGCTGGTTCCCAAGGAGCGCCGCAGCTCGGGCTACGGTTCGTTCCAGACGGCGTTCGGCGTCTGCCTGTTCGCGGGCGGCTGGCTGATGGGCTGCCTGTACGACCGTTCTCCGGCGGGCATGGCGCTCTTTTCCATGTCGGCCGAACTGGGCGCGGCCGCGCTTTTTTGGCGCACGTCGCGGCCGGAGCGGGGCGGCGAGGGGAAAAACGCCGCGTAAGCGCGCCGGAGCCGGCCGGCAATCCCCGGAGAGCGCGGCCGCCGTGTTATAATGTGCTTGAACTCGGCCGACGAAATCTTGCGGCAGCGGGAAAAACATTCGAAAAGGCCGGAGGGGAAAACATGAAGCGCCCATTGTTGGAGTTTTTGGGATTGTCGGCGCTCCGCGCTATGCTGGCCGCGACGGCGGACGCGGCTTCACGGGAGACGCCCGCGTTTTCAGAGTGCGATCCGGCGGGGAAAACGCCCCGGCGGCGCGAAGAAAAATTTGACGGCTGGCGATGTTCCACGTGGAACATCGTATATGAAAAATCCCTGGCGTTTTAAAAACCGTCAGGGATTTCGCGTTACTCGTCTGTTTCGTTGCGCGCTGAAAAACGGGCTGATACTATTCTTGATCAAAAAGCCGAACACGGGGGCGCTGCGAGGGGGATTCGCAAAGCGAGCTGCGCAGATGGCCCCGCCGTGCCCCGTTATGATGAGGCTCGTTATCGGTCTTGTACTGGCGGGCCGGCGCGTCACCGCCATTTTCGAAGCGGCGAGAACGCGCTCTAATACAGCACCCTGGAGGGCATTTCGATCATCCGCATCAGGATGCCCAGAAATTCGGCCGCCGGAGCGCCGTCCACGATCCTGTGGTCGTGAGACAGCGACAGCGCCATGATTGGCCGGATGCGAACCTCTCCGTCCACCGCGACCGGCACGTCCTTGGTGCGGCCGACGCCGAGAATGGCCGCCTGAGGCGGGTTGATGATCGGGGTGAAGTGCTCCGTCGAGCGATAGCCGCCCAGGTTCGTCAAGGTGAAGGTTCCGCCGATAAAGTCCATCTCCGTCAAACGATTCTCCCGCGCTCGCGCCGCCAGATCCTTGATCTCCGCGCTGATCTCGCGGAGCCGTTTTTTGTTGGCGTCGCGCACGACGGGCACCACCAAACCGTTTTCCAGCGCGATGGCGACCCCCATGTGGACATTGCGATAGATTTTGATCCCGTCCGGCTCCATAAGAGCGTTGAAAATCGTCTTCATCTCCAGGGCCCGGGCGGTGAGCATGACGAGAAGATCCGTCACGGAGACTCTTTCGCTCTCCGGCAGGTTTTCGTTGATAGCCCGTCTTGCGGCCAGCAGTTCCGTCATGTCTACGCTGGCGTGATGATCGACTTTCGGGATCTCCAGCCAGCTCCTCAGCATATTCTCCCCGATGACCTGACGTATTCCGGCATAGGGCATGACCTCGAACGCCTCGGGCTGGGCCGGCGGCGGGGTTTCCTGGGGAAGCCCCTGCGCCAGGAACTTTTCCACGTCCTCGCGCACGATACTGCCATTCGGCCCTGTTCCCGCGAGACGCGACAGATCGACGCCGTGTTGTTCGGCCAGCTTGCGGGCCACGGGAGTCGCCCTCGGCTTTTTCCCGCCGGAGCTTGGCGCCGGTTTAGGGGCGGCGGCTGTCGCCGCGGGCTGCGCCGTCTCGATCGCCGGAGCTGCGCCGGCTGCATCGGGAACGTTCTCGCCGACCGCTCCGATGTAGCCCATCAGGCCGCCCACGGGAAGCTGCGCGCCGACAGGGGCCGCTATTTTCAGAAGTATCCCTTCCGCCGCGGCCTCGAGCACGTTCGCGATCTTGTCCGTCAACACTTCTGCGATCGCCTCGCCTTTCTTGACGGGATCGCCCTCTTTCTTGAGCCATTTGCCTATCCTGCCAACTTTCATGGTGAGCCCTAACTTGGGCATTGTGATCTCGGTTGCCATAGATGACCTCCAGCTCTTTTCATTGCAGATGAATCCCCAGCACCTCCGGCCGACTGAAGAAGCCGTCGGCAACGGCATTCCTGAGGGCCCGATCGGGGGCCACCACGTTCGGACCATCTCGGTCCAAGCGGATTTCCCCGCGATCTCCCTCTTGGAACTCTACCTCCCGCTCGCCGTCCAAGGCGACGATGCAGGGAACAGGTGCGATCTCCACGCTTTCCCCAAGTTCCATGCGGCATGGGACGGATGTCCCCACCGGAAGCAGCAACCCCGGAGCGATGGCGGCGACGCGGTCCCGTTTCGAGGGATCCAGAGTGACGAAGGCTCCCCAGGGATCGTAAACAGTCACGGGGGTCGACGTCCCCAGCAGGGAGGCAATGCCGATGTTATGGGCCTCGCCGCGCGTAAAAACCGCCATCCGCATGTCCTCCACATCCCACATGGCGCGGGAAGCGACAAACGGGTTGTCCAAAACGACCGCATCGATCAGGGCAATGTCCACGGGGACGCCGTTCCGAAACACGGCGAGGCGTTTTGAACGGTACACGGAGTCCGTGCCGGCATATCCTTGGGCAACGGCTCCGGCGGCGAGCCCTGCGATCGTCCCCTCCAGGAAGAAGGGAAAGACGTTGTTCGTCCCCGTGGAGATGGGGAGCAGAGGGACATTCCCACAGCTTTTGGCGACCATGCGGTTTGTCCCGTCGCCCCCCAGTGTCACGATGCATCCCGCCCCCGCCTCGGCAAGGGCGGCAGCTGCGTTGCAGGAGTCGAGCTGCGTTGCTGTCAGCTCCATTTCCAGCGGCGCGATTTTCAGGTTCAGGGAATCTCTGCTGCGCATGCCCGCGACCGCTTTGGCGACGATGCCGTAATAGTCGGGCATGTAGAGCACGCGCTCGACCCCTGTGCCCGAGAGGCCAAGCAGAACCCTGCGGACGATGTTCACCTTCTCTTGATTGTCGAAGACCGTGCCATAGGCGACCAGGCGGCGGATGTCCTTGCCGGACGCCGGATTGGCGATGATTCCCACCGTCGCGGGGGCTGCCATCCTCATATCCCCTTTCGATCCGAGCTTATCCCCGGACGAGTTCCTTTGCCGTCGCGGCGATCCGCGCCTCGTCGGGAATCCAGAGCTTTTCCAGAGCGGGGCTGAAAGGAATGGGAGTGTCGGGGGCGGTGACGCGCTTGATGGGCGCGTCCAAATAACCGAACCCTTCGTCCGCAATGACGGCGGCGACTTCTCCGCCGAATCCGCCGGTTTTGACGGCCTCGTGCACGATCACCGCGCGTCCGGTTTTCTCCACGGAACCCAGCAAGGTCTCCTTGTCCAGGGGAGTGAGCGTCCGCAAGTCCACGACCTCTGCATCGATGCCCTCCGCCGCCAGCATCTCGGCCGCGGCGAGGGCCTTCGGCACCATGCCGGACCAGGTGATGATGCTGACGTCCGCGCCGGAGCGCTTGATGTCCGCTTTGCCGATCGGGACGACATACTCTCCCTCCGGGACGTCACCCTGCACCCCCAGCATCAGCTTGTGTTCCAGGAACACCACGGGGTTGTCGTCGCGGACGGCAGCTTCCAAGAGTCCCTTGGCGTCCGCCGGCGAACCGGGCATGACCACCTTGATGCCTGGAATATGAGCGAACCACGCTTCATTGGACTGTGAATGTTGGGCGGCAGCCGAAACTCCGGCGCCGACGGGAGCGCGGATCACCATCGGGATCTTTGTCTTGCCGCCGAACATGTAGCGCATCTTGGCCGCCTGATTGTAGAGCTCGTCCAAGCAGACGCCCATGAAGTCGGCGAACATGATCTCCACGATCGGGCGCAGTCCCGTAGCGGCCGAGCCCACTCCGAGCCCCATGATCGCCGTCTCGGTGACTGGCGTGTCCACAACGCGTTCCTTGCCGAACTCGTCCAGCAGGCCAGCCGTCACGCCGAAGCAGCCGCCGAAAATCCCCACGTCTTCCCCGGCCAGAAACACGCCGGGATCCCTGCGCATCTCCATACGGATGCCGTCCCTGATCGCTTCACTGTAACTCATCTGCGTCATCGTTTTCACCTCTTGTTGTTGTCGGAATGGAATCGCTCAGGCCAGTACGTCGGTGAGCAGCTCGCTCGGCGATGGATCGGGGCCGCTCTCCGCAAACTGGACTGCGGCTTCGATTCTCTGAAGAATTTCCTTCTGCATGGCTTCGAGCTCATCCTTGGAGGCGTATCCCAGTTCCTCCAAACGCTTCTCAAGACGCGGCAGCGGATCCTTGGCAACCCAGTTCTTCTGTTCCTCGGGATCCTTGTATTTCCCCGGGTCGCCCTCGAAGTGACCGCGCTGGCGCCATGTCTTGCACTCGATCAGGCTGGGCCCGTCGCCCTTGCGGGCGTTTTCGATGGCTGCGCTGGCGGCTTCGTAGACCGCCATGACGTCGTTGCCGTCCACGCTCGCGCCCGGTATGCCGTACCCTTCGCTGCGGTCGGCGATGTCGTTGATGTTCATGCCCGCTTTCTGGTAGTTGGAAATGCCGTACATGTTGTTCTCGCAGACGAAAACGACCGGCAGTTTGTGGATCGAGGCGAAGTTGATCCCCTCGTGGAACGTTCCCCGATTCGAGGCCGCGTCTCCGAAGAAGCAGACTGTCACATCGCCTGTCTTGCGGTATTTGCAGGAAAACGCCGCGCCTACGGCGATCGGGAATCCCGCTCCGACGATCCCGTTGGCTCCGAGGATGCCCAGATCCACGTCAGCGATATGCATCGATCCGCCCTTGCCCTTGCAATACCCTGAGGCCTTTCCGAAGAGCTCGGCCATCATCAGATTGACGTCGCCTCCCTTGGCCAGAAGGTGTCCGTGCCCGCGGTGGGTGCTTGTGATGTAGTCGCCCTTCTTCAGATTGGCGCATACTCCCGTGGCGACGGCCTCCTCTCCCACATAAAGGTGGACGAAGCCGGGGATCCTTCCGGCCGCGAAGAGCTCGGCCGCCTTCAGTTCGAAGGAACGGATCATGAACATCGTCCTGTACATGTCCAGAAGTTTCTCTTTCGTGACCTTCATGCCTTTACCTCCTTAAAAAATTCTCGTTCACGCGAGTCCCTGCCGGCCGCTCATTCCACGCAGACAGTCAGAGACGCCAGTGCCACTACGATGGAACTGCCCTTTCCCAACTGAGGAAGATGGAGCCCCTCCGTAACCATTCCCCCCTCCTGAACGGTGAGCTCCACTGTGCCAAAGGGGACCGACTTGATCACTTGTTCCTTATCCAGCAGTTCCGGCGTGGGGCAGCATATCTTCAGGCGAATGCACATGTCGTCCGGTTTCTCCAGCTTGGCTACCTCGAAGATCCCGCAGAGGCAGCTTTTGGAAACAGCGTCGCGCACCGCTCGCTTCGCCGCCTTCGTGACGTCCCCGCCGTGAAGATCCGTCCCCATGCCCAGCTCCACGATGAAACGCTTCATGGGTGCAAAACCTCCTTTCATGTCTTACTGTGAAGTCTCTTCCGAGTGGCGCAACCTCGAGTGACATAATCCGCTTCACCGCACCGGAAACGGATTAAATATTTACAAGAAGAACTAGCATATTTTTTATCTTTGTGTTATATTTTACACCAAAGGAGTTGCTATATCAATGGTGTCGAAAAATAATGTCATAAAAAACGACATACCATTAGAAAAAATGTCATTCGAACAGGACGCGCGCGGCGAGAAGGAAGGGGGAGTGTCGCCTGACGAGAACCTCGAATACGGTTCCTTAGAGTGGTGGCAGAAGACGGTGGACATCGCCAAACTGGAAGAACTCTTCCGAAGCTTCGCCGATCTCTTTCGGGTTGGGGTTTCCCTGCTGACTCCGAAGGGGCGGAAAGTGATCCTGGTGAATGCCTCGGCGTTCTGCGAACACGTACATTCGATACGCAAGGGCAAAGCCATTTGCGACGCGTGCGACAAAAGGGCCATACGAACTTCGCTGAAACAGGGGGACATTCACATGTATACCTGTGCGAACGGTCTGACCGATCTGTGCGCTCCGCTTTATATCAACGGCCGCCTGGCGGGGTTCTTGGCCTCGGGGCAGGTCCATTCCAAGATCGTCGGCAACGCGGAGCTCGAGGCCGTCTCGAAGCGGTGGACCTTTGTGAGGAACGACGAGGAGCGTTCCTTTTTAATCGAGAAGTACCGGCAGCTTCCCATCCTGGATGAAACCGAGCTGAAACGGGCGCTCGAGATCATGCGCCTTCTTTCCACGCAGATCGTCGAATTATGCGAGATCAATCTAGCTCGGCAGAAGATTCTCGAGCAGAGCCTTTTGTTGTCCCAGCAAAGGCAGAGAGGCGCGGATATGGAACACGCGCTCCATCGTGCCCAGCTAAAAGCTCTGAGGAACCAGATCAATCCGCACTTCCTCTTCAACAGTCTGAACTGTATCGCGCGCTTGGCTCTTTTCGAGGCCGCCAAGAAAACGATGGAGATGACCGAGCAGCTCGCGGACTATCTGCGCTATACCCTGCAGGAGCAGAGTGAACATGGATTGGTCTGCTTCGGCGAAGAACTCCAGTGCGTGCGCAGCTACCTTGCAATCTACCGGGTTCGCTTCGGGGATCGCCTCTCTTTCTCCGTCGAGGAGGATCCGGAAGTGCGCGAGTGTCTGGTCCCTTTCATGTTGCTCCAGCCGTTGGTGGAAAACGCCCTGATCCACGGGCTCGAACCCTCGCTTCGGAAGGGGAAGCTCCTCTTGGCGGCGAGAAAAGAAAGGAACTCTCTCCATATCGTTCTGAAAGACAACGGGGTGGGGTTCGAGATGAACCGTTTTCGGGAAGGAATGGGACTGGCAAACGTTCGGAAACGTTTGCACCTCTACTACGAGAAGTCTGCTTCCATAGAAGTCAGGAGTATCCCCCGCGGAGGAACCCGCATCGAACTGCGGCTTCCGGAAAGGCCGGTGAACCTTCCATGAGCTTGGAGTCCGCTGTGTCTGCGCTTGAACTTCCATCGATCCAGCCGTTGAGAGCGCTCGTCGTTGAGGACGAGAAACTGGAGCGCGACGCGCTGGTCCTGCTGCTCCACGGTTTTTTCCCATCGCTCGAGATCGACGAGGCCGGAAACGTTCCTGAATTCGAGCGTCTTGCCCGGGAACGCTCTCCGGACATCGTGCTGCTGGACATCAGCCTTCCCGGCGGGAACGGGATGCTGAGCTTGGAGCGGTTGCGCCGCGGAGGTTTGGGCGCTCAAGTCGTGGTCGTGACGGCCCATAATACCCTCGCGAACCTGGCCCGTGCCTTGGAGGACGAGGTTGCCTCTTTCCTCTGGAAGCCGGTTCGGGCGGAAGCTCTGCGGGAGGCGATGGAAAAGTGCGTCCAGCGCCGGCAGGCGGAGATTCGTCAGACCATGCGCATCAAGGCGCTGGAACAAGGGTTCACGGAGGCGCTCAAAAAGTTGGCGGAGCATGGGAACTTTCTCTCCGCCTCCGTGGAAGGGACGGACGATGCGGAACGCTCGCCTGTGCGGAGAGCCGTGGCTTTCATCCGAGAGGAACCTGGCACAGCGTCGCTGGAGGAAACTGCAAAGCACGTCGGCGTCAGCCCTGGACATCTCAGCCGCCTGTTCCGGGAGGAGGGCGTCCGTTTTATGGACGTCTTGAAGGACGCCAGGATGCAGCGGGCACGAGGTCTCCTTCTCGCGGGGGCTTCCGTGCGGCAAGCTGCCCGGGAATCGGGATACGGCAATGTCGCCTACTTTGGGCTCGCTTTCAAGAAAGTATTTGGAGTCGCGCCGAGCACCTTGCGAAGAAGGCCGGCGTTAACCGGGGAAAATCCCGACTCTTAGGCAGAGCTCTCCCAATCTGTGTGACAAGGAGGAAAGATTATGGCGGAAGGATCAAAGAAGGTCGTGGTCATCGGCGGAGGAACCGGCGGATACGTTGCCGCACTGCGCGCCGCGCAGCTGGGAGCCGCCGTCGTCCTTGTGGAGAAAAATGCGCTGGGAGGAACCTGTCTCAACAGAGGCTGCATTCCGACCAAAGTGCTGCTGCACACGGCGGAGCTGGCCTCGGCCGTCAGGGAGGGAGAGTCCGTCGGTCTCTTCGTAAAAGGGGCTCGCGTCGACTGGAAGGTCCTGATGCAGCGCAAGGCGGAGATCGTCGCGCGCCTCGTCGAGGGAGTCGGTTTTCTGCTGGGAGCCAATGGAGTGGAAGTCGTCCGCGGAAGCGCGGTCTTTCGTTCTCCGAAAGAAATCGTCGTCACGCAGGAGGACGGCGCGGTGCGGTCCCTGTCAGCCGATGCCTTCATCGTCGCGACGGGATCCGTTCCGGCGCTGCCGCCCGTGCCCGGGTTCGACCTGCCCGGGATCCTCACGAGCGACGGAGCTCTGACGCTGGATGCTTTGCCGAAGTCTATCCTCCTTGTCGGCGGCGGCGTCATTGGCGTCGAATTCGCTTCCGTATTCTCCGCGTTGGGGGTCAAGGTCACTGTCGTCGAAATGCTGCCGGAGATCCTGCCGAATATGGATGTCGAACTCGTCGAGTACCTCAGGCAGATTCTGGAGGCCCGGGGCATTCGGATCCTGACTTCCGCCACGGTCAAGGCGGTTCGCCTCACGGAAAACGGATACGCGACAGTCGTCGCGACGGACGCGGAGGAGGAAATCGTCACGGAAAAGGTTTTCGTCTGTACGGGGCGCCGTCCTTTCACGCAGGGACTCGGACTCGAGGAGATCGGGGTCCGCACCGAGCGCGGACGCGTCGCGGTCGATGAACGGATGAGGACCAGCGTCCCCGGCATCTATGCCATCGGCGACTGTGCCTCGCCTATCATGCTGGCGCACGTTGCCTCGACCGAAGGGGAGGTCGCGGCGGAGGTCATCATGGGACACAAAGCGGCTATGGATTACCGCTGCGTCCCGAGCGGCGTCTATACCGCCCCAGAGCTTGCGGGAGTGGGCCCGACGGAGGTGGAGCTGGCCAAGTCGGGACGCCCCTTTACCGTCGGACGCTTCCCGATGAACTCCAACGCCAAGGCGTTGATCGCGGGGATGCCCGACGGGATGGTCAAAGTCCTTGCGGACAAAGAAACCGGCGAGATCCTGGGCATGCACCTTCTGGGGCCCAGGGCTACGGATTTGATCGTGGAAGGGACGCTCGCCATGAAATCCGAGCTGACGGTCGACGAAATCGTTGCCACGATCCACGCGCATCCTACCCTTGGCGAGACGGTCAAGGAAGCGTCGCTGGACGTTTTGAACAGAGCGCTGCACCTGCCGCCCAAGGGATAAGGCCAAGGGAGCAAAGGAGAGGAAACTCTTTATTGCAATATCACCGCCCCGAGGCGATTGATTTTCGGGAGGAGGTGAGGGCAAAAAGACGATCTGCGTCAACATCCGAGGCGTCTGAAGGTAAAACCGGAAAACTACCGTAACGTGAAGAAAGGGAGGGAGTTCTTGTGAGCATTCAGATTGATCTGAAAGGGAAAACCGCGCTGCTCACCGGAGGCGGACGCGGCTTGGGCAAAGCGATTGCGGAAGTGTTGGCAAAAGCGGGCGCCAACGTCTTCATCGGCAACCGGAAGGAAGCCGAGGGCGAGAGCGTCGTCGAGGAACTCCGCAAACTGGGAGTCAAAGCCGATTTCAAAAAGGTGGACGTCTCCGTCGACGCCGAGGTAGAGGAGTTCTTCAGAGCCGGAGAGGCATTTGCCGGCGGCAAAATCGATTTTGTCGTCAACAACGCCGGGGTCATCGAGACGGTTCCTTTTCTGGAGCTGGACGGAGAGGGCGCCAAAAGAGTCTACGACATCAACGTCATCGGACTCTCCAACGTGGTGCGTTGCGCTCTGAAGAAAATGATCGCCCAGAAGGAAGGACGGATCGTCACGACCTCCTCCATCGCAGGAATCGCCCAGCTCGGGATGCTGGAACATTACAGCGCTACGAAGGCGGCCGTCGTTTCTCTGACGAAGAACCTCGCCAAAGTGGCGGCGCCTTATCACATTAACGTCAACAGCGTCGCTCCGGGGATCATTCGCACGAAGATGTGGGAGGAGATTCTGGACTCCATGACAGGCGGTTCCGACAATGCCGATTGCCGCAACAGCACCTTCGACGACAGCGTCAAGAAGCTGATCCCCTTCGGCGTTCCCCAGGTGGAGGAGGACATCGCCGACGCGGTTCTCTTCCTGTGCAGCCATCTGTCCAAGGAAATTACGGGGCAGGTTATCGCGGTAGACGGCGGTACGACGGCTTAGGTCGATTCCGCCGGAGATCGCCCGGAGAGGACACGGTTTTCCGTTTTCGCTGCGAATGCGAAAATGCGTTCGCGCCCGAACGGTGAAACTCGTCGAGGCGTTTTCCGATATTCCCGCGATCCTCTCCGGTTCTTCTTCGGGGGAATTGCGATTCCTTTGTTGAGGTACGCACGATAATTCACGTACGAGAGCGAGAATGAAAAGGATGTTTCAGCATGGCAGTCACGGTTATTTCTCCGTCGCGTTATGTTCAGGGCCGTGGAGCGATGAACGACGTCGGCATGTATGCGGCCAAGCTCGGAAGCAAGGCGCTCTGCTTGATTTCCGCCGGCGGCATCGGCCGCGTCGGCGAGCGGATCAAAAAGAGCTTTGCCCAAAGCGAGGCTTCCGTCGTCTTTGAGAAATTCAACGGCGAATGCTCGCGGACGGAGATCGATCGCCTTGTAAAGCTCGTAAAGGAACAGGGTTTTGACGTGATGATCGGCGTCGGCGGCGGCAAGATTTTCGACACGGCCAAGGCCGCGGCGTACTACGCCGGGATCCCTGTCGCCATTTGCCCTACGGTCGCTTCCACCGACGCGCCCTGCTCCGCCCTTTCGGTCATTTATACCGACGAGGGCGCTTTTGCAGAGTATCTGTTCCTGCCGGCCAATCCCAATCTTGTGCTGATGGACACTGAAGTCATTGCCCAAAGCCCGCTGCGCCTTACCGTCTCCGGCATGGGGGATGCCATGGCTACGTACTTCGAAGCGCGCGCCTGTGTGAACTCCGGCGCCGGCAATTTTGCCGGCGGCACCGTTGGCGTCACATCGTTCGGCATCGCCAAACTGTGTTATGACACGCTCGTCAGCGACGGCTTGAAAGCGAAAATCGCTCTAGAATCACAGGCGCTGACCCCCGCCGTCGAACGCATTATCGAAGCGAACACGCTGCTTTCGGGGCTTGGCTTCGAATCCTGCGGCATCGCCGCCGCGCACGCGATTCACAATGGGCTGACCCAGCTTCCGGAATGCCATCACATGCAGCACGGCGAAAAAGTAAACTTCGGTACGCTGACCCAGCTGGTGATGGAAAACATTCCCGAGGAGGAATTGGCGGAGATGCTCGACTGGATGATCGCCGTCGGATTGCCGGTCACCTTCGCGGAACTCGGCGTCACCGACACCAGCCGCGAACATCTGATGCCGGTGGCGGACGCCGCATGCGCGCCGACGGACACGCTGCACAACATGCCCTTCAAGGTCGACGCGGAAATGGTTTACAACGCCATGATCGCCGCCGACGCTTACGGGCGCAGGGCATTGAACGCCGAACGTTAAGCCGCGCGACGCGTTTGGGTCCTGTCGGAGAAGGCTCGAAAAAACAATCTGTCCATAAAAAAGGTCCCCGTGCAGTGCGGCCGCACGGGGACTTTTCAAGGAAGAAGATCTTACGGAAACGGCGGGATGAATCGAATGAACTTCAGCTACATTCTGAACGACGCTCACGATCCGCGCTACAACCTTGCCCTCGAGGAAGTCCTTTTCGAAGAAGCCGTGAAAACGCGGGAAGGGTTCCTCATGCTTTGGAGCAACGATCCCACCGTCGTCGTGGGGCGGTTTCAGAACACTGCTCAGGAAGTGACGCGCGAGTTCATCGCGCCGCGCGGGATTCACGTCGTGCGGCGCATAACGGGCGGCGGCGCCGTGTATCACGACCGCGGCAACCTCAATTACTCCGTGATCCTGCCGTCTCGTGATGGATCACGGTTGGATATCCAGGCGTTCAGCGTCCCGCTTTTGCAGTATCTTCAGTCTCTGGGAGTTGCGGCGGAACGCTCGGGGCGCAACGACGTGACGGTGAAAGGATGCAAGATCTCCGGCGTGGCGCAGTACGCAGCGGCCGGAATGGTGCTTCACCATGGCACGATCCTCTTCGATTCCCGCCTTGAAGACGTGGAGCGCGCCCTGCGGGTCAAACCGGAGAAATATCAGTCAAAAGGTTTTCGATCCGTCCGCAGCCGCATTACCAACCTTCTGCCGCACCTTCCGCAGAAAATGACGCTCGAGCGTTTTCAGACAGGATTCGCGGCGGCGTTGATCCGTTTTTATCACGCAGAGACCGTGCGCTCGCCTACGGCAGCCGAGGCGCTCAATGCGCGGGAGCTGGCCGTAAGCAAATACGCCTCGTGGAACTGGACATGGGGCAGTTCGCCCGATTTCACCGTGAACAGCGAACGCCGTTTTTCCGGCGGCACCGTGCAGATAGGCCTTGTCGTCAAGGAAGGGTGCGTGGAAGATTGCCGCATTTACGGCGATTTTTTCAGCTTGGGGACTCCCGGAGAAGTCGAAGCGCGCATCCGCGGCCAACGTTATCCTTTTGTCGGATTGGAAGCGCTGCTTCCCGACGAACTGCTCGAGAGGAGTTTTGTCTCCGTTTCGCCCGCGGAGTTCCGCGCTTTCCTTGCCGAATAGAACTGCATGAGCGCACAAGAGTCTGCCTCTTTTCCCCGGGGAATGGGGATTTCGAGGCAGACTCTTTTTCATGGGGAATGTTCCACGTGGAACATTTTGCATGGAATCTTGTTGTCGGCTGCGTTTGTGACAGTTCGCCAAAAAGGCGTCTGTTGGGTTTTGCCGACGCGAGACGGAGCTGTGAGGTTTCGGTGTCCGCTGCCCTATGACGGTTCCGACGGCGCGGCGGCGTTCAGCTTTTTCCACGCGCGCCAGGTGGTGGCGAGTCGGTTTTCGTCGTTCAGCGCGCTCTCGTCGATGCGCGAGGCCAGAGCGGCGTTGTGCGGCGCGGTCTTCACGATTTCGGGGTCGGAGCGGGCTTCGGCGGCGATGGCGGCCATGGTTTCGGCGTAGCCGTCGATGTCGGCCTTTGAATACGTTTCGGCCGGTTCGGGCGTGAACGGCTCGGGGATGACGCGCGGGTGGTGGCTGGAAAAGTAGCTCTGATACCCGTAGTCCACGACGCGGCGGTCGATATCGTCGGTGGTGACGCCGGTCTCGTCGGTCAGCGTCCGCCAGCTGAGGCGGGCCTGTTCCATGCGCCGTTTGCCGGGGGCCCAGGGCAGTTTGAGCCCGTCGATTTCCAGCAGCTTTTTGATCAGATAGTTGTTGTTGAGGATCGACAGCTCGCTGGCCTGTTTCAGCCCGTCGGGGCCGAGGCTGCGGATATAGGCGTAGGCGCGCAGGACCACGGCGGGCACGCCGAGGAACTTGCGCAGATAGCCGACGCTCAGCGGCGCGTCGCCGACAAGATGATATTTTTTGCCGTCGAAGGCGACGCGGGGCAGCGGCAGGAACGGCTCCAGTTTTTTCACGGCTCCCTGAGCGCCGGCGGCCGGCCCTTGGCAGCCGTGCGGCGAGCCGAACGACTTGTGCAGGTTGAAGTGGCACAGGTCGAAGCCGGCCTCGCGGGCGCGGGCGATGCCGAAGGTGCCGTTGGCGTTGGCCTGATCGTAGGCGCACAATCCGCCGGCCCGATGGACGAGATCGACGAATTCGGTGATGCGCTCGTTGTAGATGCCGGTGTCTTCCGGGTTGGTGATCAACAGCCCGGCGGTGCGCGGCGAGACGGCGCTCCTGAGCGCTTCGAAGTCGGGCGTGCCGTCGGGGCCGGGCGTGAGCGTGATCACTTTGTAGCCGAGCGTGGCGGCCGCGCCGGGGTTGGCGGGGTGGGAGAGGATGGTGGTGATGATCTCGTCGCGCTGCGTTCCCTCGCCGCGCGACTCGTGCCAGGCGCGGATCACGGCGACGTTAGCGTAGATGGCCTGGCTGCCGCCGGCGGGCGTCAGGCAGAAGGCGTCCATGCCGGAGATGGCTTTGAGGTATTCGCCCGTGTCGTAAATGATTTTCAGGATCCCCTGCAGCGTGTCCTCGTCCTGGCAGGGATGAAGCTCCGCGAACTGCGGCGAACGCACGAACTGTTCGTGAATCTTGGGGTTGTACTTCATCGTGCAGGTGCCAAGGCCGATGTCGGCGTTCAAATCGGCGCCGACGGTCTCCTGCGAGAGGCGCAGATAGTGCCTCAGCAGCTGCATCTGCGAGATCTCGGGCAGCCGCGGCGCACTTTTGCGCTTCAGCGCCTCCGGGATTAACGACGCGGCGGGGCCGGCGGCCGCGGCGACCTTGGCCTCGGTTTTCGGCACGAGGATGCCGCGCTCGCCCGGAGCGCCCAGCTCCATGATGATCGGTTCGTTCCAGCGGGCTTCGTGAAAGACGGCTTTTTTCATGAACGTTCGCCTCCGGCGATTTCCGCCAGCGCCGCGGCGAGGCGGTCGATCTGCGCCGCCGTCACCGTTTCCGTGACGGCGTAGAGCGCGCTCTGTCCGTACTGCGGGAAGTCGCGGCTCAGGTCCTTGCCGCCGAAAATGCCGCGCGCGAGCAGCTCTTTGTTGACCTGCGCCGCGGTTTTGCCCGCGGCGTCGAAGTTGACGGCGAACTCCTGAAACACGGCGCCGCCGAAGATGTGGACGCGCAGGCCGGGCAGCGGCGACAGCGTTTTGATCGCGTAAGCGGCGCGCTGCATGATCGTCTCGCCCAACTCCTTCATGCCCAGCGGCCCCATGGAGGCGAGGTAGACGCCGGCGACGATCGCCCACAGCCCCGACTCGGTGCCGAAATATTCGCGCGCCTTTTCGCGGCTGCCGTGCGAGCAGCGCGAAAGCAGCGCCCGCCCCCAGCCGAAAGCGTTCGGGTCGGCGGTGGGCGCCAGCCCGTAAAGGTACGTCGGCAGCTCTTCGACGAAGCGGGAATCCTGCGGCCCGGCGATGAAGCCACCGCAGCCGCCGCCCAGCTGCAGGTGCATGCCCAGCGGCTGGATCTCGCCGCAGACGAAATCCGCGCCGTAGTTCATGGGCGATTCGAGCGCGCCCAGCGAAGCGACCTCCGGCATCACGACGCACAGCGCCCCCGCTTCGTGCGCCAGCGCCGCGATGCGCCGCGGCTCTTCCTCGAGAAAGCCGAGATAGGACGGATTTTCGAAAAACACGACGGCCGTCCGGGACGACAGTTTTGCTTTCAGGTCGGACAGGTCCATGCGCCCCGTTTCTCGGTCGGCTTTTACCGGCGTCACGCTTCCCGCGCTGCGGCAATACGTGCGTGCCTGCGAAAGTATCTCGGGATTCATCGTCTCCGGAACCAGCGCCTCGGTTCGCCCCGTCATGCGCATCGCCATGCGCAGCGACGAGCACACGGCCTGCCCGCCGTCGTACGTCGTATAGCTGACCACGTCGGCGTCGAGCAGCTCGCCCATCATGCTGGCGTATTCGAAGATGGCCTGCATCTTGCCGTGATCGGAGTAGGTGTCGCCGCAGTAAGCGGTGAGGAACTCGGCGCGATTGGCGATCTCGTCGCAGAGCGCCGGCACGTGGTGGCGGTAACAGCCCGCGCCGAGAAAGCTGACCGCGTCGGCGCAGCTGACGTTTTGACTCAACAGACCCAGCACATGATCGGCCAGCTCCGCTTCGCTCCCGATGGCCTCGGGCAGGCCGAGACGGCCTTTGAACAGAAGTCTGTCGGGAATGATGCTCCTGTAAATTTCCTCGACCGACGAAATCCCCAGCTCCTTCAGCATCGCCGCCCTGACCGCGGGCACGCCGTTGGGCATGTAAGGATGAACGAACGTTTTCTCCGTCATGATCGCACCTCCCTTGAACGACGCCATCATTTTCAACCTTCCCGCAGAGGGAAGGTCAAGGGGAAGTTGAGAGCGCGGCAGACAACATCCGATTTTACGCATGTGTTGCTGTGCTAAAAGGGTTATTCTTGATTTTATAATATTCCCTGGCATGGAGTACTTCGCGGTAAATATGGCTGATAAAAACTTGCAGTTAAGTGATTATGATGTTATAATCTTATGCAATTCACAGAGTTACATGATTAAATTAAAAGTTTTTATAATGTTATATGGAGGCTGAGCAATGCTGTTGATGAAAGAGATGAACTTTGTTGATTACCGTACCGAGATTGCCAAGACTCGCGCGATGATCCTCCCCGTCGGTGCGTTCGAAGTCTGGGGACCGCACCTTCCCGTCGGCGCTGATACGTTGGTGGCTGAAGAGATCGCCAATCGTATTTCCGAAAAGATTGGCTGGGTCGTCGGCCCTTCGGTTCCCGTTGGCTATTCGGAGAGTCTTTTTGCGCCTGAAGGCGGTACTGTTACGGTTCGTCCCGAATCGCTGCGCAATTATCTTTATGACATTGTCGATAGCCTTGCGGAAACGGGAGTGAACCGTTTCTGCTTTGTCGGTCCCCATCTGGGCAACGTGTCTGTCATTACCGAGATTGCCACACATCTGCGCCGTACCAGGAACGTGAAGTGCTGCCTGATCGACTGGTGGCGGATCATCCAGCCCATTTGCAGGGGGATTCTCAAGTATGACGGCCGTCCTGCCCATGCCCATGCCGCTGAGGCCGGTACCTCCACGTTTATGTATCTGCGTCCCGACTTGGTCAAGGGGGAGCGTCTGAAGGATGTGGGGCTTGTCGCCAACGAATATCCCGATATTCCTCAGTTCATTCCCTTTGTGGAAACGTATCCCGAGGCTCATGTAGGGGATCCCACGCCGGCCAGCGCGGAGAAAGGCGAACAGATCGTCGGCAAAACAGTGGACCGCGTCGTCGAGTTTCTCAAGCAATGGCATTAAAGCGGTTCGATGAATTAGATAAGAAGGAGATTGCGACATAGATGAGAAAATACCTGATGGCCGTGATTCAAATGGATACGCGCGACAATAAAGACGCCAATCTGAAGGCTGCCTGTGACTTTATCGACGAGGCGGCGTCCAAAGGCGCGAAGTTTGTCTCTTTCCCGGAAGTTTTCAATGTAATTGACGAGGGGCAGGAAGCGCCTGAACTTGTTCCCGAAGGACGGACAATTTCCCTGATGGCTGAAAAAGCCCGCCGGCATAATCTCTGGATCCATTGCGGCAGCATCGCCGAAGTGAACCCGGAGGGTGACCGCAAGTTCAACACGACCGCGGTATTGAATCCCCAAGGCAGAATGGTTGCCAAATACCGCAAGCTTCACACGTTCGACATCACCCTTCCCGATGGCAGCGTGGCTGAGGAATCGGCCCGCATCAAACCCGGCCGGGAGATGGTGACGGCTGACACGGAAATGGGTTGTCTCGGGCTGTCGATCTGCTACGATATCCGTTTCCCCGAGCTGTACCGTTATCTGGCCCTGCACGGCGCGCAAATCCTATTCGCGCCGGCCAACTTCCGCATGGCGACGGGGAAGGATCACTGGGAAGCGATTTTGCGCGCCCGCGCTATCGAGAACACCTGTTACGTGGTGGCGGCCGGGCAATACGGCAAAAAACACGGAACGTCCGATTCTTTCGGCAACAGCATGATCATCGACCCATGGGGAACGGTTGTCGCCCGTGCTTCCGAAGGCGCCGGCCTCGCTGTCGGCGAGATTGACCTCGACTATCTCGACAAGGTGCGCTCTCATTTGCCGTCGTTGAAGAATCGCCGCGCCGACGTGTACGACACGGTCAGGAAGTAGGTGTCTGCCATGGAATGGACGCCAGAACTGGTAAAGCGCTTTATGAGCACCGATCCGGCAACTTACGGACATTTTCCCGGCGTCAGCTTCATGATGCCACGCATCAAACCGGTCAGCCGTTCGATGAAAATGATCGGCCCCGCTTACACAGCGCGCATCCTCGGCAAGGATTCCTGCGCCATGTATAAGGCCATTCAAGAGGCTCCCGGAGGCTCTGTGCTGGTCATTGACCGTGCCGGCGACGAGGTCTTTGCCTATGTCGGAGAGATGGTGGCGCGCAACGCTCGGGCTCTCGGTCTGGCAGGGATCGTCATCGACGGCCTGGCGACCGATTCGGTCTGGATCGACCGTATGGGGTTCCCCGTGTTCTGCGCCGGTATCTCGGTAGCGACGACCAACGTATGGGGGCTTTCGGGGCAGTACGACATTCCCGTCAACTGTGGCGGCGCTGTCGTGCATCCCGGCGATATCGTTTTTGGCGACGCCGACGGCGTGATCGTGATGCCTCCCGATAACTCCGAAGCGTACTTGGCCAAAGCCGAAGCGGCGACGGTACGAGAAGCAAAGATGCGTGAGGATTTTGCCGATGGAAAAATTTCGCTGCGCAGCGTCGATCCTCTTATTGAGGCGAACATGGAACAGATTGTCGCCGATATTCGTTCCGGCACGAAGAAAATGTAGTCTCTGCGTCTCTGTGGGGGAGCGGCCCTGTGGCCGCGGATTGAATCTCATCATATTTGTTCTGCAGGAGGGAGAAATATGAGAAAGCTTTTTGTAATGGTTCTGTGCGCTGTGTCTCTGATGGGTGTGTGTGCCATGTCTGCCCCCGCGGCTTTCAAGGACACGATCACGATGGTGAATGAACTGGAGCCGGACACGCTGGACCCTCGGCGCGGCAACGGCATTTCCAACAACATCGTCATGACGCTGATCTACGATTCGCTGGTGGATCTTGACCGCGAGGGCAAGGAGATTCCCCGTCTGGCGACGAGCTGGGAATTCATCGACAGGACGCACCTGAGGATGCATCTGCGCCGCGGCGTGGTGTTTTCCAACGGATACCCGCTGACTGCCGAGGACGTCCTCTTCAGCCTGGCGCGCACCAAGGACGATTCCACCTCCTATTCGACGATGATCTGGTACGATGAAAAGAACTCCCGGGCCGAAGATCCCTACACGGTGGTCCTGTCCATGCACCAGCCTTACGCTCCCGTGTTCAACGTGCTGGCCAGCGGACGTTGCTGGATCGGCTGCAAGAAGGCCATGGAGGAAATGGGCGAAAAGGATTATGCCCGCGCTCCTGTCGGTTCCGGCGCTTACAAGCTGGTCAAGTGGACCAACGGCGCCAGCATGCTCTTCGAACGCAACGAAAAGTATTGGGGCACTCCCGCCAAAACGAAGAAAGTCCTGCTCAAGTTCGTTCCCGAACCCGCTTCTCGCGTGATTGAGCTGGAGACCGGCGCCGCCGACTTCGCGTTTTACATCAACGGGTCTGACATCGATCGCGTCAATGCGATTGACGGCTGCCACGTCGAATCGGGGCGCTCCGAAAAGTATTATCTGATCACGATGGCCATGAACCACCCGATTCTGTCGAACCAGAAAGTCCGTCATGCTCTGTCCTACGCCATTGACATTCCCGCTTTGGCCGACGCGGCCTTCGACGGTCACGCCCATGCCATGACAGGCGTATATCCCTCCATCGTCGAGGGCTGGAAAGATATGGGCGGTTGGGAATACAACCCGGAGAAAGCCAAGCAGCTTCTGGCCGAGGCCGGCTATCCCAACGGCTTCGACGTCGAGCTGCACCTTCTGCCTGAAGCTCTGTATCAGCAGATGGGGGAGATTGTTCAGGCGTACTGGGCAGCCGTGGGCGTGAACGCTCACATCGAACAGAGCGCCCTGGCGACCCGTGAGGCGCAGGGGCCATGGGAGGCCTCGATCCGTACGGCGACGGCCAACGAGATCTCCAATATTCTCATCATTTACGAGAAAGAATTCGGTTCGCGCCTGGCTCCCAACGACGTGAAACTTGACGGCATGCTTAAGAAGTTGAAGACGTTGTACGATCGGGAGGAACGGAAGGTCCTGCTCGGCGAGATTCAGGATTACCTCTATGAGAAACGCTATTCCATTCCCTTTGCCGAAGCCGACACGATCTTCGGCGTCAGCGACAAGGTCAAGAACTTCGTCATGCCTACGACGATATTCCGTGTCAACGTCAAGGACTGGGAGGTCGAAGAGTAGTATTCGCGCCTCGTCTTTACGTGCCACGCTTGGGCAGCCGGACTCTTCCGAAGAATCCGGCTGCTTTTTAGAATGAGTTTTTTACGAGGAAGGGGAAATCCGGCGCATGCTTAAATTCATCGGCAAACGCATCCTGATGATGGTCCCGGTCATGCTGGGCGTCGTTCTGCTGGTCTTCAGCATGATGTACTTTTCTCCCGGAAAGCCTGAGGATTACATCCTCGGTGACATGGCGACCGTAGAGGACAAGGCAAAATTCCGGGCTGAAAACGGCTTGAACGATCCATTCATCATCCAGTATTTCAACTACATCAGGAAGGCCCTGACGGGGGATCTGGGCATTTCCTACACGACGAAGCAGCCTGTGGTCACCGAGATCATGAGCCGCTTCCCGACCACATTTCAGCTGGCTTTTTTCAGCACGTTGATCGCGGTGGCTCTGGGAATCGTCACCGGCATTATTTCGGCGGTCAAACAGTATACTATATGGGATAACATTTGCCGCGTATTGGCCATGATCGGCGTGTCCATGCCGAACTTCTGGCAGGGATTGCTGCTGATCATTCTCTTTTCGGTTGTTCTGAGGTGGTTCCCGTCGTCAGGATTCAGCAGCTGGAAACACGTGGTGCTCCCGGCGCTGACCATTGGCACTTCCTCGGCGGCCTCAGTGATGCGCATGACCCGTTCCAGCATGTTGGAGGCCATTCGTCAGGATTATGTGCGCACGGCTCGTTCCAAGGGACAGTCCGAAGTGAAAGTCGTTTGGCACCATGCTTTCCGCAACGCGATCATCCCCGTCATGACGGTGGTGGGCGTCAACTTCGGCAAGATGTTGGGCGGAGCGGCGATCAGCGAGGTTGTGTTCGCCATCCCCGGGCTAGGAAACTTGATCATCGGCGCCATCAGGGTGAAGAACGCGCCGCTGGTTCAGGGAGGCATTATGTTCATCGCTTTGGCCATGTCAATCGTCAATCTGGTCATCGACGTGCTTTACGCCTACGTGGATCCGCGCATTCGTTCGCAATATCTGAAGCCGCGGCGGTCGCGTCTTGGCAGGAAATCAGCAAAGGAGGGAGCGTAGATGTCTGATTTCGAGAAAAAAACAGCGGTGTTTGAAAATCCCGCCGAACGCGAAGAAATTTCCATCAGCAGCCGCGGACAGCTGAAAGACATTTGCAAACGATTCCTGAAGAATCGAGCCGCTGTGCTCGGGCTGGTCATCATCGTCATCCTCGTCGTCTGCGCGTTGTTTCCCGGTCAGATCAGCGGATTCGATTATGCCCGCCCCAATCTTCGCATGCGTTATCTGCCGCTGTCGGCGGAGCACTGGATGGGGACCGACGAGCTGGGGCGCGATATCTTTACCCGCGTGATCTGGGGCTGCCGCACGTCTCTAACGATTGGATTGAGCTCGGTTGTGATCGCCTGTGTCATTGGCACGACGGTGGGCTGTGTGGCTGGATTTTACGGCGGTTGGCTTGACAACGTGCTGATGCGCTGTATCGATGTGCTGCTGGCGGTTCCCAACTTGCTGCTGGGCATCTCTATCGTGGCCGCGTTGGGGAACAGCATTCCCAACCTGATCCTAGCCATCGGTCTTGGGCTGATGTCGAGTTTTGCGCGCGTCACCCGCTCGGCCGTGATCACGGTACGCGGCGAGCAGTATATCGAAGCGGCCCGTTCCACGGGGGCCTCGAATTTGCGCATCATCTGGAAATATGTGCTGCCGAACGCCATGGCGCCGATCATCGTCCAGGTGTCCATGGGCATCGCGACGGCGATTCTAACCATTTCCGGTCTGAGCTTCATCGGTTTGGGAGTGCCGGCGCCGACGCCCGAGTGGGGCGGCATGCTTTCCACCGGCCGTCAGTTCATCCGCGACCACTGGAACCTGATCACGTTCCCCGGAGTGGCCATCATGATCACGGTGTTCGCCTTCAACCTGTTCGGCGACGGTCTGCGCGACGCGCTGGATCCCCGTTTGAAATCCTGATGAGCGGAGGCCGACACGATGAGTGAAAACGACAAGAACCTCCTTGAAGTCAGAGATCTGACGATTCATTATTTCGTCGATAAAACGGTGGTCAAAGCGGTCAACGGCATCAGTTTTGCCCTGGCGCAGGGAGAATCTCTCGGCCTGGTCGGCGAAACCGGCGCCGGGAAAACCACGACGGCTCTCGGCATTATGCGTTTGGTCCCCAATCCTCCCGGACGTATCGTCGGCGGCTCTATCCTCTACAAAGGGGAGGATCTCTGCAAGAAATCCGAAGAGGAGATGCGCAAGATCCGCGGTCACGAGATCTCCATGATCTTTCAGGATCCGATGACGGCGCTGAACCCCGTACTGACCGTCGGCGACCAGATCGCCGAGGTCATCGGCCTGCACCGGAAGATCACCAGGAAGGAAGCGCTGCGCAAGGCCATGGAAATGATGGAAATGGTCGGCATCGAGGGCGGACGCTGCCACGAATATCCCCATCAGTTTTCCGGCGGCATGCAGCAGCGCATTGTCATCGCCATTGCGCTGGCCTGCAATCCTTCGCTGCTGCTGGCCGACGAGCCGACGACGGCGCTGGATGTGACGATCCAGGAACAGGTGCTGCACCTCATCGAAACGCTCAAGAAGCGTTTCGGCACGTCGTTGGTGCTGATCACCCATGATCTTGGCGTTGTGGCCGAAGTCTGCGATCGAGTGGGCATTGTCTACGCCGGAAACATCGTGGAGTACGGCACGCTGGAGCATATCTACAACCATACGTCGCATCCCTATACGCAGGGACTGTTCGGCTCGATCCCCAACTTCGACAAAAAAGTTCGCCGCCTCAAACCGATCGCCGGTCTGATGCCCGACCCGGCCAACCTGCCCGACGGATGCGTATTCGCCGAGCGTTGTCCAGGGGGGCAGGAGTCTTGCCGTCACGGCGTCATTCCAAATGTGGAAATTGCGCCCGGCCATTTTGTACGCTGCCTGAACTTTGCGGGCAGAGGGGAGTAGCCATGTCCGCGATTCTTGAAGTCTACAATCTGAGAAAGTATTTCGAGACGCCCCGCGGTTTGCTGCACGCCGTGGACGACGTGTCCTTTGCAATCGAGCGAGGCAAAACCCTCGGCGTCGTGGGTGAATCGGGCTGCGGCAAATCTACGTTGGGGCGTACCGTGATCCACTTACAGGAACCGACATCTGGCACGATTGTCTTTGAAGGGAGGGATATCAGCCACGTTGATGAACATCAGCTCAAAAACCTGCGCGAAGACATGCAGATGATTTTTCAGGATCCCTTTTCTTCGTTGAATCCGCGTATGTCCGTCGGCCAGCTGATCGCCGAGCCTCTGTTGATCTATAAGAAACACGGAACTGAACGCGAGCTAGCTCGTCACGTCGCTCAACTGATGGATACCGTCGGCCTGGCGCGCCGTCTGGCGAACTCCTATCCCCACGAGCTCGACGGCGGCCGTCGGCAGCGCATTGGAGTGGCCCGCGCCCTGGCGCTGGAGCCGAAGTTCATCGTCTGCGACGAACCCGTGTCGGCACTGGACGTGTCCATTCAGGCGCAGATCATCAACCTGATGCAGGATCTTCAGGAAGCCATGAACCTCACCTATATGTTCATCACCCACGACATGTCGGTTGTCCGCCATGTTTCTGACGATATCATGGTCATGTATCTGGGCAGCATGGTGGAGTTTGCCGATTCGGAAGAAATGTTCAACATTCGTTTGCATCCCTACACGCAGGCCTTGTTGGCCGCCGTCCCCATACCGGTGATCGGAGCGAAGAAGGAGCGTTCGTTGCTGAAAGGCGAGATTACCTCGCCTGTCGGACTCGGTGACGAATGCCGTTTTGCGAAACGCTGTCCTTATGTCGAGGACCACTGCTTTCGGGAAACGCCCAAGCTCGACGAGCTCCGCCCCCACCACTTTGTTGCCTGCCACCGGGCGCGGGAAATCAATCAGCTGAGCTTGGACGAGCGCTTGTAGCTTATACTATTTCTCAATGACAAGGCCAAACACAAGGACGCGGCGAGGAAGAGTTACGCAGACCGCGCAGCGGTCGAGGTAGTCCTGAGCGACGGGACCTCCTCGCAGCGCCCGGCAAACTATATTAACGCCTTTTATCAAGAGATAGTATTAATCGGAAATGCTGGATTTTTTGTAAAACCCTGTAAATAACTGTTGGGATGACACAAACGGTAACGTTTGCGCCATCCCAACAGTTTTAAGGCGTGCTTTATGCGTGCCGATAGAATGCCCGGATTACGTGCGTCAATAGTTAAGTGTAGAATCCATCTCGTATTCCCATTTATCGGTAAAAACATATTGATTGCTGACCCAGACAGGTTTCCCCTGGTTGTCGGAAAGGAAACGACGAACTCTTAGAACCGGAGTGTGCTCAGCAACCTTCAAATAGTCCGTGATCTTTTTAGGCGGGATACGAACGGCAAGTTTCTCGTGAACGCGGCAAATCATGGTGTTGAATTTAGAGGTCAGCATCTCTTTCATGGAGATAAAATCTCCTGCCGCTTTGAAAATGGAGAGGTCAAAACGCTGCGGAAGATAATGCTCAAAGACGAAAACGGGAGTTTCTTCGATACATTGACTGCGGATCAAATAAGTCGTTTGTTCCTTTTTGCCCAAATTCAGGAAATTTTGAATGTCCTGATCGTGCGGGACTTTCAGGGAAATCTCCAACGTTTGGGTTGAAAGTCGATCCCAATATTGCTCATACACATTTACGAAGCCTGTGGCGGTAAACCAAGGGTGCGTGCGCACCTGTTTGGTGACAAAAGTCCCCTTGCCTTGGAGGCGGAGAACGAGCCCTTCATTTTCAAGCGCCCCTAGGGCCTATCGTACCGGGGCGCGACTGGTCCCGTAAATTTTCTCGAGTTCGGCTTCTGTCGGCAGCATTGCCCCCGGCTTATAGAGCCCTTCGCAGATTTTGTACTGTAAATCGCGATAAATCTGATAATAAAGAGGTATAGTCATTTCATTGTCTCCGGAAGTGTGCGATAGTTTCCCCTCTCATTATCGATTTTTGAAACAATAAGTCAAGGGTCTCGACTGACATGGCTGTTCAGTGATAATGTCATACTATTTCTTTATTAACCGAGGTTGAACTCGGGGGCGCTGCGGGAGAAATTCGCACGGTAAGCGCGCGGCCTGCGTAACGCGCCGTGCGGGGCTCCCTTGGGGGCGCTCAGCGCTTCGTCCGGTCCAATTCGGTCCAGCCGAAATCCGCCGCTTCGGGTTGCCAGCGCAGCAGCAGCGAAGAATCAGCAAGGTGCACGACGGCCCAGCACGGCGCGACGAAACAGAGCTGGGCGTTTTCGGGCAGATCGGGACGGGCTGCGCGCAGAGACTTCTCCAGCGCCGCGCGGTTCAGGCGGTCATTCCACCGTGGTTCGGGAGCCATCAGGCGCATCCGTGCCGCCAGTTCGGCGGCGTCCCGCGTCACTTTGCCGCTGCGGGCGACGACGCCCCAGAGCACGACGGTGCAGACGACGAGCGCCAGCGCGGCCGTGAGCGCCATGACTTTCGCCGACGGGCCGAGAGGATTGGGCTTCATTTAACTGACCGTCTTGCCGCGCAGCTGTCCGCAGGCGGCGTCGATGTCGGCCCCGTGTTCCTTGCGCACCTCGCACTCCACGTTCAGCCCTTTGAGGATCTTCATGAACGGCGCGATGCGGCTGGCCGAAGGGCGGGCGAATTGCGTGCCGGCCACGGGGTTGTACGGGATCAGGTTCACGTAGACCTGCAGGTTCGAGAACAGCGTCGCCAGCTCGTAGGCGCAGTCGGGCGTGTCGTTGACGTTCTTGAGCATGACGTACTCGATGGTGAGGCGCACGCCGGTCTTCTTCTGCCAGTATTCGAGCGCGCTGAACACGGCGCCGAGCGGGAAGCGCTCGTTCACGGGCATGATGCGCGATCTCAACTCGTTGTTAGGCGCGTGCAGCGACAGGCACAGGTAGATGTCCAGCCCTTCGTCGGCGAGGCGGCGGATGCCCTCGGGGATGCCTGACGTGGAGATGGTGACGTGCCGCACGCTCAAGCCCCGCATCTTCGGCTCGAGGAACATGCGCACGGCTTTGACGACGTTCTCGTAATTGAGAAGCGGCTCGCCCATGCCCATGAAGACGACGTTGTTGATGTCGTGCCCGACGTCGGACTCCATGGCCGCGAAATGCGAGACGATCTCGCCGGCGCTGAGGTTGCGCTTGAAGCCCTGCTGCCCCGTGGCGCAAAATTCGCAGCGCAGCGGACAGCCGACCTGAGAGGAGATGCAGGCCGTGTAATGGTTGCCGTGGTCCATCAGCACCGACTCGACGTACTCGCCGTCGTCGAGCCGCCACAGGTACTTGCGCGTGCCGTCGGCGGCCGTCTGCCGCTTGGCCAGCTTCGGCAGCCGGATCTCCAGCAGCTCGGGCAGACGCTCGCGCAGCGCTTTGGACAGATTGGTCATGGCCCTGAAGTCGAAGACTTTCTTCTTGTAGATCCACTGGCACAGCTGGTCGGCCGTGTAACGCGGCATGTCCAGCTCTTCCTGCACGAAACGCTCCCAGTCGGCCAGCGTCATCTCGAAGGCGTTCCGTTTCGTCGCTTTTTCGGGCGCGTTCGTCACGTTCAGTTCGTCGTTTTCCATTGTTCTTTCCCTTTTCCCTTTCATGAAAGCCGCGCGCTCCCCCCAGCGGCAAAGCGCCGCCCGGCCTTTCGATTACGAAAAGCATAACAGTTTTATTCCCCGCTGACAAGGCCGCCGCCGTTTGTCGCGCAAAAAAGGACGCCCGGCGGGGCGTCCTTTCGCTCTATTGTCCCGCGTCGATCCGTTCCATGGCTGTCAGAACTTTTTCGAGGCGAGGCCCGACGGGCACGCGCAGGCGCGCCGCGTTGCGCCCCGCAAAACCTTCGCAGGAAACGGCGAGCACGCCGCGGCGGGCGAACTCGCGCGCCAGGTCGACGTTCGGGTCGGCGTGGACGACCATGCAGATCGCCACGCTGTCGTCCGTGTGCGCGAAGGAAAGGCGCCGCCACGGGCGCAGCAAACGCCTTTTGGCGGCGGCGGTGCGGGCGCGCAGTTCGTTCAGGAATTCCGGCTCGCTCAATGCCGCGGCGGCCACGTGGCGCGAGAGCGACGACACGGCATAGGGATTGGAAAGATTGTTCGCCGCCGCGGCCAGCCCGGGAGGCAGGAGCAGGTAGCCGGCGCGCAGCCCCGCCAGCCCGAATCCCTTGGAGAAGGAGCGGGCGACGATCAGATTGTCGTACGCGTCGAACAGGCTCACGGCCGAACGCCCGCGCGGCACGTAATCGCCGTAGGCTTCGTCGACGAGCACGCAGACGTTCGCCTCCCGCGCCGCGGCGAGGATCCTTTCAAGTTCGGCGGGCGAGATCGCCTGCCCCGTCGGATTGTTGGGATTGTCGAACGCCGCCAGCTTGAAGCGCGGCGACAGCGCCGCTGCAAAACGCGCGGCGCTGAAACGGTAATTTTCCTCCGCTTTCAGCGGCACCGTCTCAAAAAAACAGCCGTGCAGACGCACGTCGGCGCCGTACTCGAAAAACAGCGAAGCGCCGCCCAGCACGCGGTCGTTCGGCTCCAGAAACAGCCGGTTGACGAGATACAGACCGCTGACGGAGCCTTCGGTGAGGACGATGTTTTCGTCTCCCAGCGCGGCGTAATCCTTCCAATAGGCGGCGATTGCCTCCTTCAGTTCGTTGGCGTGGGGATACGGCGCGCACATGTTGAAATCGAGCGTCGCGAAGGCCCGACGCGCCGCCGGCGAAGCCAGTTCGACGTTAACGCCTTCGCCGCAGTCCACCTCGCAGGGCGGCGTTTCCGCTCCGAGCGCGTAGCTGACGCGGGCCTGATTTTTGACAGCGCGGGCGATGCGATATTCCATGGCGTCCTCCTGAAAAAACGTTTATGCGCACATTATAGTACGCCGCCGGCGGAAATCAAAAACGCTCCGTTGGATCATACGTGACCGCGAGCGGAGCGTTTTATACCATTTCTCGATCGAAAAGCCGAATACGAGGGCGCTGCGAGGGAAATCCACAAAGCGAGCAGCGCGGACCGCGCGGCAGTCGGGGTAGTTCCGAGCAACGGAACGCCTTCGCAGCGTCCGGAAAACTGCGTCGACACTTTCCATCAAGAATCAGTATGAGAAGAGAGCCGCCGTGCTATAATAAATAAAATGTTTCTGCAGAGATGTGACTGAAAGGAACGCCGCCATGACCGCCGACGAATTGACAAGACTTTCGCTAAAAGCAAGGGCCGCGGTCGAGCGCGCTTGGAACACGGCCCGCTCGCATTTTCCGCCGCAGCTGATCTGCGATCGTCCCGGCTCCACGCTCGCCGTTTCGCTTACAGGCGCGAAGTGCGCTCTCAACTGCGCTCACTGCGGTGGGCACTACCTCGAGGGGATGACTCCAATTGAAAAAATTGAAGCGGCTCTCGCGACGGGGCGCTATACCAGCTGTCTCCTTTCGGGCGGATGCACGCCGGCCGGCAAGGTTGAAGTCGCCCGCCAGGAAGAACTCGTAATGCGGCTTAAGAGCCGCGGGCTGAAAATCAACGTGCACGCCGGCCTCATCAGCCAGGCCGAGATCGACGTTTTAGCGCCGCTCGCCGATCGGATCTCATTCGATATGGTGACTGACAATCGGACTATCCGTGATGTATTTGGTCTGACGCGTACCGGAGATGATTATATTGATACTTATCGCCGGCTGCGCGCCGCTGGAGCCCGGGTCGTCCCTCACATTTGCGTCGGCCTCTGGGGCGGTCAGGTGCGTGGCGAGTACGACGCGCTGCGCGTGCTCGCCGAACTTGGCGCTGACGCGCTGGTCTTTATCGTTCTCATACCGACCCCCGGCACGGCTTTTGCCGACCGCCAGCCGCCTCCGCTTGAGGATGTCGCGAACGTCTTTGCCCGCGCGCGGGAACTGTTCCCGCGCCAATCGATCAATCTTGGATGCATGCGTCCGGCAGGACGCTACAGAGCCGAACTTGACACGCTTGCCGTCGCCAGCGGTCTCAACCGTCTTGTGAACCCCACGCCGCCGGCGCTGCGCCTGGCGCGCTCGCTCGGCCTTAAGCTCATTGACCGGAAGGAGTGCTGCGTATTGTGAAGATACGTCTGTCAATCGGCACCGCAGCTGTTCTTGGTCTTGCGCGTCTTAAATCCGACGCGCTTCCCACCACAGCGTATCTGATGGATACGGGCGGCAGATGCGCGCATAATTGCGCGTTCTGCGCTCAGGCGCGAGAGGCCGAAACGGGAGAAGATTATCTCTCAAGGGTTATCTGGCCGGTTTATGACTTGGAAGACGTCCTCAGCGGCCTTATCACCGCCGCTCGACGCGGGACTGTTCGCCGTGCGTGCATTCAGGTTACCCTGAACGCCGGTTCCTTTGAGCGCACCCTCGTTATTCTCAAAGCCGTGACGAACGCAGTAGCGCTCCCCGTCAGCGTCTCGACCAATATCACCTCTGCCAGTCAGGTTGATCAGCTGATGGGAAACGAGGCGGCGCGAGTAAGCATTGCGCTTGACGCCGCCACTCAATCCCTTCATGATCAGGTGAAAGGCACGGGCTACGCTCGCAAGGTCCAACTCCTGACCGAATGCGCGAGGCGCTACCCCGGACGAATCACCACGCACTTCATCGTCGGCCTTGGAGAGTCGGAGGAAGACGTGATCGCCGCGATACAAAACATGCACGACCTGAATGTCACCGTGGGGCTTTTCGCCTTCACGCCTCTGCGCGGCACGCGCATGGCGAAGTGCCCGCCCCCTGAGGCCGGCCGCTACCGTCGCGTTCAGCTGGCAAACTGGCTGATCAAAACGAAACGCCGGCGCGTTTCCGACATGTCTTTTTCGAATGGGAAACTCACTGGCATTGACGGAGACATGAAAGAACTGCTATCAGTCCTATCCTCCGGCGAGGCGTTTGAGACGGCGGGATGCCGCGACTGCAACCGTCCTTACTACAACGAAAATCCCGGACACGGCGTGATGTACAACTACCCTCGCCCGCTGAAAAACTCAGAGGTCATCCACGCCTTGAAAGAAACGCGTTTGTTTGCTCAGACAGACCTGAACGATCTGGCCCCCGCCACCGACGGGGAAACAAGGAGGTGCCCTCATGAAATGGCGATTCATTGATACAAAAATCCATTCGGGCGCGTGGAACATGGCGATCGACGAGGCCGTTATGACCTGCTGTGCCGCCGGACGCGTGCCGCCGACTCTCCGTTTTTACCGTTGGGCGCCGCCTGCGCTCACGCTGGGGTATTTTCAAAAGGCCGAACGCGACGTGAACTTCGACGCCTGCGCCCATCTCGGCATCGACGTCGTGCGCCGTCTCACCGGCGGCCGCGCCGTTCTCCACGACCAAGAGTTGACCTACAGCATCATTATGCCTCATGAGGGCTGCCCGCTGCCTGACAGCATCACTGACTCGTATCGCGTGCTCTCCAGAGGACTGGCCGAAGGCTTTCGGATACTCAATTTGCCCGTAACGATGAGTCGTCCGGCGCCGCGAAGCGGTAAACTGGGAAGTTCCGCGGCCTGCTTCGACGCCCTTTCGGTCTGGGAGCTTGAAGCGGACGGCAAAAAAATTGTTGGGAGCGCCCAAGCCCGTCGCTTTGGCTCCGTGCTCCAGCATGGTTCAGTGCTCAACGACCTGAATCCAGAGATGCTTTTTGCAACCATGAAGGACGAAAAACCTCAGAGATTGGAACGGGCCAAGGCGACGTTTCTTGAAAAAGCGACGAGCATACGCCATCTCATTGGCCGCCCGCTTCCGTGGAACGAGCTCTTTGACGCGTTTAAAGAAGGCTTCTTCATCGCGTTGGAGCGCGATCTGGACGCTCATTTCGTGGAAGACGACTTGACTGACGACGAGCTTTCGTTGGCGGAGGATCTGATCGAAAATAAATACGCGACGTGCGATTGGAACCGTCGCCGCTAAACGCATGAAGCGCCGCCGTCCCCTGTGTCGGGGATGGCGGCGCTTCATGCGTATCAGATCCAGTTCAGCTGAAATGCAGGTGCGGCGCGCTTTAATACTGTTCCTTGATCAAAAAAACGAACACGAGGGCGCTGCGAGGGAGATCCACAAATCGAACTGCGCGGGCCGCGCGGCAGTCGAGGCGGTTCCGAGCGACTGAACTCCCTCGCAGCGTCCAAAAAGCTGTGTTAATGCTTTCTGTCAAGAATCAGTATTATGTACAAAAATTCATTTTTGAAATTATGATTGACCTTTTGGCTCTGATGGGGCTATAATGAGACAAAATTTTCTGTCGCAAGGAGTCCGTCATGAAAACTTACGAGGTGAAAATGGGCCGCGGCGTGCAGCGCTGGCAGAGCCCGTATGACTATATCGTCCCGCAGCCGCGCGGCCGCGGCCTGTGCGGCGCGTCATGCTCCGTCGAGGAAGCGCTTGACCGCCCCATCGCTTCTCCCGCGCTGGAGGATCTGGCGAAAGACGCCCGCCGCATCGCCATCGTCGTGCCCGACGTCACGCGCGGCTGGTGCCGCGCCCCCGAGATGAGCGCGGCGGTAAGAAAGCGCCTCGCCGTCAACAAGACGGCCGAAGTGACGTGGATCGTGGGCACGGGGCAGCACCGCGCCGTGGAGGAACGGGACAAAGAACTGGTCTTCGGCGGCGCGATGATGTCAGGCGACCGCTGGCACAGCCACAGCTGCGAAGAAGTCGTGGACACGGGCTTGGTCACGCCGCTGGGCACGCCGGTCACGCTCGATTCGGCCTTCGTCGCCGCCGACTTGGCGGTGCTGGTGGGCGGCATCGCGTTCCACGATATGGCCGGCTTTTCGGGCGGGCGCAAGATGATCATGCCCGGCGTTTCCGGACGCCTTTCGATCGTCAAGAACCACAACCACTGCCTCAAGGACGGCGGGTTGAATCCCGCCACAGACAGCGGCCTGCTGGAACGCAACCCGATGGCGCAGGATCAGCGCGCTTACGCCGATCTGGCGCTGCGCGGCAAAAAGTGCTTTATCCTCAACACGATCGCCGACGGCGCAGGGCAACCGGCGGCGTGGGTGGCCGGCGACGTCTGGAAAGCGTGGGAGACGGGCTGCGAGACGTGCCGCTCCTTCGCTTCGCTGTGGATCCCGCGCAAAGCGGCGCGCGCCGTCTCTTCCTGCGGCGGCTTCCCGCTGGACCTCGACCTTTACCAGGCCACCAAGGCGCTGTTTTCGCCGCTGTCGGCCCTGGAGCCCGGGGCGCCGATCGTGCTCGTCGCCGATCTGGAAGACAGTCTCGGCCCCGGCGATTTCGAAGCGTCGCTGCGCAGTTCGCTGCACGATGCGCCGGCCTTTGTGCGCCGCATGGAAACGGCGTTCACGATCCCCGGATACATCGCCCTGCGCGCCGTGCTGGAACTGCGCGGGCGTCCCGCGGCGCTGGTGACTTCGCGCGAGAACGTGCCTTTTCCCGGGCAGGTTTTCCGCGACATGCAGTCGGCCGAGATGTGGCTGCAGGAACAGTCGGGAACGGGCGGCACCTCGATCCTGATTCCCAGCGGCAACGCCGTCCACGTCTTCGCCGCGGAATAAGCGCGAGAACAAGAGTGCGGATGACTGGATCGAGCTCCAGTCATCCGCACTCGTTTTTTTTGCTGAGGGGGTGCCCCGCGTCTTGGGGACGGCGAGGCGTTTGTGCGCTCTTGATGGGGCGAGAGCTTTCGGTGGTCGCCCGAACGTCGGCCGCCCGCCGCGGTTTTCATCGACGGTCGGGCGGCGTTCGTTCGGCGGCGATTTTCGCTTCGGCGAAGCGGAGCGCGGCGGCGTAGCTTTCCCGGTCGGGGCAGTAAACGCGCATCAGCGTGCCGCGTTTTCCCTTGAGCAGGAGGACGCGCAGGGGGCGAAGCTCGGCGAGGTGGGTGACGTCGCCCCAGCCGACGTGTTTTTCGACGCTGCGCGAAGAGAACGGCGGCGGCTCGATCGGATAGCAGAGGCAGTGGAGCGCTCTCCGTTCCAGCGCTTTGGGGTAGCATTTCAGGTTGTCGCAATGCGCGCCCGTGCGGTCGAAGCGGTAGAGCGCGGCGTAGCGGTTGCGCATGACGAGAAAACAGACGACCGCGTAGAAGATCGCGAGCAGGACGCAGAAGTCGAAGGCGACGATGGCGCCGCTCCATACGTGGGCGGCGGTAACGAATCCGTCGAAGTAAAACTGCGCGGCAAGCAGCACCAGCCAGGCGAGCAGGAAGGCGACCACGAGGATCGAAGCGAAGTCGAGCAGGATCAGCGGATTGGAACCGACCGGCACGCCGACGCGCCAGCTCAGCTCCGGTTCCTGCCGTTTCGTGACGGGAGAAGGCATTTTTCTCTGGAGCCCCTTTTTCTGAAAAGATAAAGTCCCGCGCGGCGAAAAAATCCGTCGCGGGATCTTTTTTTGCCAAGCGTTCACGAGCATTGTAACACAGCCTTCCGTCCCTTTCCACGAGAGAGCGGCGCCCGGCGCGGGGAGGGCGGATTTTCGCTTTTTCAAAGGATGGATAAAATAAATCAGATAAGGTCAAGCTCTTGGATCGCAAAATTTGTGTGAACGCGTCCTTTTTAAGGAAAAACCGCGCGTCGGGGAACGGGCGGGGCCGCCGCCGAGCGGCGAATGTGGTATGATAAATTGCCCCGTATGGGGGCGCACATTCTTTGGCGGAGGAAACGGAGCTGTAATCATGACCAAACACTATCTCGCGATCCTGACGGCCGTCGCCTTTTGGGGCGTTTCGTATATCGTCACCGGGGTATGGGGCAGTTCCGCCGCGGTGAGATCCGCAAGCTGAGCCGGCGGTCGGGGGGATGGAAATGGCTGTAACCGTGCGGGACATTCTCAACATGCCCGAGTTCAAGGGTTTTCGCCTGCTGGCCGGAGCCGGCGGGCTGGGGCGCGAAGTGCTGCGCACGACGGTGGGGGACGCGCCCGACTGTTATAAATGGTCGCAGGGCGGCGAGTTCGTGATCACCTCTGGCTATCCGTTCCGCGACCTGGAAAGCGTGGAGCGTTTGATCCGCGGCTGCTGCGAGTCGGGCAACGCCGCTTTGGGGATCAAGCTGGGGCGTTACCTCGGCGAGCTGCCGCGGCAGGCTCTCGATCTGGCGGAGGCGCTCGGCTTCCCGCTGATCTCCATTCCGCTGGAAATGCCGTTCGCGGAGATCCTTCATCCCGTGCAGTCGCGCGTGATCAGCGATCAGGCGCATCTGCTCCGCTATTCGGGAACGGTGCAGAAGGCTTTCTTCGACCTGAACGTGCAGTGCGCGAGCCTCGAGGATCTGTTGGAAACGTTGCGCAGCTTCACTCATCTCGATCTGGCGCTGCGCTGTACGGAAAGTTCTTTCGACCGCGTCTGCGCCGACGAGGGGCCTTTTCGGGAAGCGCTGGCGTCGCTGCCGCTTCCCGAAGTGCTGAAACGTTATCCGTGGGAGAAAATTTCTCTCTGCGGCGAGAACGTTTCCGCCTGGCTCGTCTTCGACGCTTCCCCCGAACGCCTGCGCGAGCCATGGAGCGAGATCCCCGTCACGCAGGCCAAGGGCGCGCTGCTGCTGTTCTTCCAGCGCTGGAGCTCGGGCGCGCAGGTGGAGCGGCGCTACCGCAACGAGTTCGTCATGGACATCCTCATGAACAATCTGCGCCTCAAGGACGAGGTCTGGAACCGCTCGCGCTCTTTCGGCTGGGATCTGGCCGGCGCCAAGAAGGTCGTGGTCTGCGACATCGACGACTACAAGAACCGCCTCACCCGCGCCATGGCCGCCGGACAGGGGCCGGCCGCTCTGGAGGAGTCGAAGGCGCGCATCTTCGCCGTCTGCCGCGAGTTCATCGGCCGCATGGGCAGGCGCGTCCCGTTTGCCGAGATGAGCGATTCGGCGGCGTTTATCCTTTCCTCGCGGGGAATTTTCGAGGAAGAGCAGCGCCAGTTGGAACGCATTTTGACGCCGATGATGGAGCAGATCGTGGAACAGACGGGTTTTTCCGTCACCGTGGGCGTCGGCGGCCGCTGCGGCGACGTGTTCCTCTGCTGGAAGGGCTACAATCAGGCGCGCATGGCGCTGGAACTGGCGCGGCGGACGTCCGGCGGCAACCGCGTCGCCTGGTGGGACCGCATGGGCGCGCCGCGCGTGCTCGGCGCGGCGCTGCGGGAACCGGCGGCGCGGGAGTTCGTCGAAGCGAGGCTGGGGCCGCTGCTCCGTTTCGACGCGGCGAGAAAGGAAGAGCCGCTGCTGCGCACGCTGGAGACGATGGTCGCCTGCAACTGGAGCGTGAAAAAGAGCGCCGCGGCGCTGGCGCTTCATTACAACACGCTCAAGTACCGCTGGGGAAAGATCTGTTCGCTGCTGAGCGACGATTTTTCCAGCAGCGAAAGCCGTTTCTGCGTGGAACTGGCGATCAAGCTGAAACAAATGGACGATTTCGGCGGCGAATCTTTGTCCTGACAGTTCATTTGTCCCCGGATATTTGATTCGAGAACGAAATATTTAAATTTTATGCTTCTTTTTCGTCGCGCTCGGACGATGAAAAGGAAAACGGGGAAGACGATAATGATCTCCGCGGGCGAAAGTCACACTTTCGCCCGCGGAGATCATTATCATTTTTATTTGTGGGGGAGGCTTTTTGATGCCGCAGGAAGTTTTTCAAGTTGCGAACAACGCGGTGGTGTGGTTCCTGTGCTTTATCGTCGTGGCGGTGGCGCTGATCCAGTCGCTGCTCTACATCCGCCTGTCGCTGAAGGCCGCGGACGCGATCGGTTTCGAACGCCGCAACGTGTACAAGGGATTGTGGACGGGCGCGGTCTCTTCGGTGGGGCCGTCGTTCGCGGTGTTCCTCGTCATGGTCGGCCTGATCAGCGCGGTGGGCGCGCCGATCGCGTGGCTGCGCTGCTCGATCATCGGCTCGGCGCCGATCGAGATGACGGGCGCGATGCTGGGCGCCCAGGCGTACGGCGTGGAGCTCAACTCGCCCCAGTACGATCTGAACGCGCTGGCCGCCTCGTGGTGGACGATGGCCGTCAACGGCATCGGCTGGCTGGTCGTGGCCGCGGTGCTGACGCCCCATCTGGAGAAGGTGCGCGCCAAGTTCGGCGGCGGCGACGCCCGCTGGCTGGTGCTCATCGCCGTGGCGGCGACGACGGGCTGCTACGGGTATCTCAGCGCCGACACGATCGGCAAGGCTCTGCGCAATTACAAAAAGGCGCTCGCCGCGGGCGGCTCGGGCATGGTCCCGCTGCAGCCGATGGTCGCCACGATCGCCGCCGGCATCGCCATGGCGGTCCTGATCCGCGTGTCGAAGAAGCGTCCCAAGCTGCGCGAGTACAATCTCGGTCTGGCCATGCTGGCCGGCATGATCGTGGCCGCGTTCTTTTGATCGCAGGAAGAGAGGGAAAAACTCATGTCTGACAAACTTTCGGCTTTCGGCGGCGTGTGGAACCGTCCGGCCCGCGGCATCGGCGTGACGACGCTGTGGATCGTGATCGCGGCCTGCTTCTTCCCGAATCTTTATTTGTACTTCGTTCACGGCGCGTGGCCCGGCTGGGGCGCGGCGTTCCAGGCCTGGCTGATGATCGTTTCCATCTGCGGCGCCGTGTACTTCATCGAACCGATCTCCTACTTCCCCGTGCTTGGCGAGGTGGGCATCTACATCGCTTTTCTGACGGGCAACATCGGCAATCTGCGCGTGCCCTGCTCGGCGGCGGCTCAGGAAGCCGTCGGCACCGAGAGCGGTTCGCCCGAGGCGCTGATCGTTTCCACCGTGGGATTGACGGGATCGGTGGTCGTCAATCTGTTCTTCGTCACGCTCGCGGCGCTGGCGGGCGCGTCGGTGCTCTCCGTGCTTCCCGCGGGCATCGTCGCCGCGTTCAAAAGCTGCGCCGTGCCGGCCGTCTTCGGCGCCATGTTCGTTTCCTGCGTCATCAAGGAACCGCTGCTGGCCGTCTCCGGCATCGGCATCCCCGGGCTGCTCTTCGCCAGCGGCAGGCCGGCGCTGCAGCATCCGGCGACGCTGATCCTCGGCGCGGTCTTCGGCACGATCGCGGCGGCCCGCGTGCTTTACAAGGCCGGCGTTATCAAGAAGTAAATTCGCCGTTCCGCCTGTCCGCTTCAGGGCAGGCGGAATTTTATGGAAAAAAGAAAGGATGTGCGCAATGAACTCTGTCGTAAAGGACGCCGAAGCGCTTCAGGAGCTGATCCGCGGCTGGCGGCGCGAGCTTCACGCCTTTCCCGAAGTGGGGCTGGAAACGCCGCGGACGGAAGAATACCTGTGCCGCCAGCTCGACGCCATGGGGGCCGAATACCGACGCGGCGTGGGCGGCCACGGCGTCGTCGCCGTGGTCAGGGGAGCGCGGCCGGGCAAATGCCTGATGTTCCGCTGCGACTGCGACGGCCTGCCGATCCGCGAAGAATCGGGCGAGGCGTTTTCGTCGCGCAACGAAAACATGCACGCCTGCGGGCACGACGCCCACAGCGCCATGGGGCTGGGCGCGGTCAAGCTGCTGCTGGCCCGCCGCGGCGAACTGGACGGCGCGGTCAAGGTGCTGTTCCAGCCCGCCGAGGAGATCGGCGCGGGCGCGCGGGCGATGATGGCCGGCGGCTGTCTCGAAGATCCCGCTCCCGCCGCGGCGTTCGCGATCCACGTGTCGATGGGGTCGGGCGAAAACAAAAAAGCCGGCTCCTTCCATTTCATCAAGGGCGCGGCGCTGGCCTGCATGGACAAGTTCGAGATCGACCTGACCGGCAAGGGCAGCCACGGCGCGATCCCGGAGCTGTCGCGCGATCCCGTCGTGGCGGCGGGACGGATCGTCACCGGACTGCAGACGATCGTCAGCCGCAACGCCTGCCCGATGTGCCCGTCGGTCGTTTCGGTGTGCCAGTTCGAGGCCGGCGAGACCGCCAACGTCATCCCCGAGACGGCCCGTCTGGTGGGCACGGCGCGCACGCTGTGGCCGCAGACGCGCGACCTGATCGAGCGGCGCCTGGGCGAGATCGCCCGCCTCACGGCGGAAAGCATGGGCGTGAAAGCCGACGTGAAGTACACGCGCGGCGCGCCGCCGCTGCTGAACGACGAACGGGTCATCGGCGCGGCGCAAAAGACGGCGGCGGCGCTGTTCGGCGACGAAAACGCGCTGTTCGTGAACGAGCCGATGCTGGCCGGCGACGATTTCGCCTTTTATACGGAACATATTCCCGGCGCCATGGCGTTCCTCGTCGTGCCGCCGCCCGACGGGCCCGCGTACAACATGCACAACTGCCATTTCCGCATCAACGACCGCTGGCTGTGGCGCGGCGCGGCGCTGTTCGCGGCGCTGGCGCTCGGCCGTTCCGCAAAAGAGGGCGAATGACATGAAAACGATCCTCGACGAAGCGAAAGAGCTCAGTTCCCAGATCGTCGCCTGGCGGCGCGAGCTGCACCAGTTCCCCGAGCTGGGGCTGGAAACGCCCCAGACCGAAGCCTACATCTGCAAGGCGCTCGACTCGCTCGGCGTACCGTACCGCAAGGGCGTGGGCGGCCACGGCGTCGTCGCCCTGATCGAAGGCCGCCCCGGCAAGTGCTTCACCTGGCGCGCCGACTGCGACGGCCTGCCCGTCGTGGAGCAGACGCCGGTGGACTACGCCTCGAAAAACGGCTGCATGCACGCCTGCGGCCACGACGCGCACACCGCCATGGCGCTGGGCGCGGCATCTCTGCTGATGAAACGCAAAGACGAACTGAACGGCACGGTGAAGATCCTCTTTCAGCCCGGCGAGGAGACCGGCAACGGCGCCAACGCCATGATCGCCGACGGCTGCCTGGAAAATCCCCACACCGATTTCATCGTCGGCCTTCACGCCGGTTCGATCGCGCCGCACGACTGGCCGGCGGGCACGTTCGGCTATTACCCCGGCGCGTTTATGTCCTTCCTCGACAGCTGGCAGTGCACGATCGCCGGCAAGGGAGGACACGGCGCGTTCCCGTCGCTGGCCGTCGATCCCGTGCTGATCGCCGCCCGCGTCATCGACGCCTGGCAGAGCCTCGTCAGCCGCGAACAGAGCGCCACGAAGCCGATGGTCCTGTCGGTCTGCAAGGTGCGCACGCCCGGCGCGGCTTTCAACATCATCCCCGAGACCTGCGTGCTGAGCGGCACGGCACGCGCCCTTTCCGAGGAGGAACGCTGCCGCATCAAAGAGCGCATGAGGAAAATGGCGGAGCTGATCGCCGAAGCGTCGGGAGCGAAAGCCGAACTGGTCTGGACGCGCGGGGCCGCCAACCTCGTCAACGACCCCGAAGCCACCGCAGAAGTCGTCGCCATCGGGCGCGAGCTTTTCGGCGACGAAGCCTTCCTGCGCGTGCCGCTGCCCACCACGGGCGGCGAGGATTTTGCCGGCTATCTGCTCAAAGGTCCCGGCACCTTCCTGCTCATGTACACGCCCTCGTCCCACGGCCCCACGCCGCAGCACAGCCCGCGTTTCGAGATCGACGACGGCATCCTCTGGCGCGGAACCGCCATGGCCGCCGGCAGCGCGATCATGTGGCTGGCGCGCCACGGCCGCTGACACTCTGCTTCGACAAAAAAACGGTTCTTCGGCATTCGTCATGCCGAAGAACCGTTTTTTCGCGAAAGCGAATGTTCCACGTGGAACAATTGATCGAGAACGCAGCGCGGAAGCGCTTTCAGGCGGAGAAAGATTTTTCTCTCACTTGAAAAGCATCAGGATCCCCGAAACGATCAGATAGCCGTAAACGATCAGCCGCAAACGCTTGGGATCGAGACGATGGAAAATTTTGCCGCCGATCCAGGCGCCGATCAGCAGCGAGGCGAGCATGAGGACGTAGACGTGGATCGTCGCGGCGGTAAAGGCGCCGCTGCGCCAGCGCGCGAACGTGGTGACGCAGGCGGTGATGCAGAACTGGGCGCTCAGCGTGGCGCGGTAGGCATCGTTGGTGTCGGTGGCGGCCAGCATGTAGAGGGCGATGGGCGGCCCGCCGACGGCGAAAAGCCCGGAGAGGACGCCGGCGAGCGTGCCGGCGGCGGCGCCGTTGAACAATGTCGGCTTGATGCGGATGCGGTCGCTGAAAAAAATCGAATAGATCCCCAGCGCGATCAGCATCGCGCCGAGACTGTGGACCATGATTTTGTCGGCGGCGCCGACGGACAGCCGCACCGACAGCGGCGCGAAAATCATCGCCGTGACGACGCAGGGCAGCAGAGTCTTCCAGCGGATGTGTCTGAAACTGGAAGCGAGCACGAGAACGGAGGTCGTCGACCCACACAGGCCGGAGAGGGCGACCGCCTGCGCGTAGGGAAAGAGGTAGGGCAGCAGCGACATGTTCACCGGGCCATAACCGAAACCGCAGACAGCCTGAATGACCGCGCCGACCAGGCTGACCGAGAAGGCTGCGGTGAAAGTAAGAGGCGGCATGAAGAAAACTCCTTTTTAAGGGGAATGTATCCACTTTACGCTTTTCGGCGCGCCTTTTCAAGCGCGAAAAAACGAAGGCCGCTTTCCGCAGAGCAATCCTTGTCAGCGATCGAAGTTCAGCGGAAGAGCAGCAGCGCGCCGGAGAAAATCAGGTAAGCGTAAACTATTTTGCGCAACTTCGCCCCGTTGAGTTTATAGAAGACTTTGTTGCCGACGAAAATGCTCAGGCCGACGGCGCCGGCCAGCAGCAGCCAGACCTGCAGCACCTGCGCCGTGATGATGCCGTTGCGCCAGCGCGCCCAGGTGGTGCTGACGTTGATGAAGCAGAAGTACGCGTTCAGCGTGGCGCGGTATTCGCTGTTGGAGTCGGTCCCCGCGAGGAGGTATATGGCCACCGGCGGCCCGCCGACGGAGAAGAGCCCCGAAAAAGCGCCGGCCAGCGCGCCGGCGATGCAGCCGTTGAACGGCGACGCCTTGATGCGGATCCGTCCGCTGAAGAACACCGAATAGATCCCCAGAGCGATGAGGATGACGCCCAGCGAGCGCACGAGCGCCTTTTCGGCGGCGCCGACGGAAAGATAAACCGACAGGCTGGAAAAGAGCATCCCGCAGATCAGGCACGGCGTCAGCTTTTTCCAGCTGATGAAGCGGTACGTGTTGGACAGCAGCAGCAGATCGATCGTCAGCCCGCAGAGAGTGACCACCGATACAGACTGCATGTAGGGCATCAGGTAAGGCCAGATCGACATGGCCACGGCGCCGAGCCCGAAGCCGCAGACGGTGTTGATGATCCCGCCGGCGGCTGCGGAGCTCATCAGGAGCGTGAGGGTGAGGACATTCATGGCAGGTCTCCGTTTCTGGGTGATTTTCCGCTTACTCTACTCCTGAAAAACGATTTGTTCAAGAATTTTCGCGCAAACATCCCGCGGGCGTCCCCTCGATTTCGGCCGCCGGCACGGCCCGGGAGCCGACGGCTGCGGCGGCTTGCAAACGGCTTAGCGCCGGTAGACGATCTCGCCGCCGATCACGGTCGCCACGGGCAGGATCTCGCGGATCTGCGCGATCGGGCAGTCGAAAATGTCGCGGTCGAGCACGGCCAGGTCGGCGACGAAGCCGGGCTTGAGGCGCCCCTTGTCGCGCTCGTGGAACTCGAGATAAGCGCTGCCGGTCGTGTAGGCGTCGATCGCCGTTTCGACGTCGACTTTCTCCCGCGGGAACCAGCCGCCCTCGGGCCGGCCGAGGCGGTCCGTGCGCGTGACGGCGGCGCCGATGCAGGGGAACGGGTTGCAGTCTTCGACCGGCGCGTCGGTGCCGTAGCCGACGGGTATGCCGAGCGCGGCGGCCGTGCCGAAGGCGTAGGACGTGCTTGCCAGTTCCGCGCCGCAGCGGGAGTCGGCGATGTGCATGTCGTAATCGAGGAAGATCGGCTGGTAGGCGACGCAGAGACCGTCTGCGGCGATGCGTTCGAGCAGCGGTCGGTCGGTGATCTGGCAGTGGTTGACGATGTGGCGCAGCGGGTTTTCTCCGATGGGCATGATGCGCTCGTAACAGGCGACCGTGTCGGCGATGGCCCGGTCGCCAATGGCGTGGGTGATGATCTGCACGCCGGCGTCGCGGGCGGCGCGGCAGAAAAGATCCATCTCTTCGTTGGAAAGCGTTTCCACGCCGCGGTTGCCGGGATCGTCGCGGTAGTCGCGGCTCATTTTGGCGCTGCGGCCGCCCAGCGAGCCGTCCTTGAAGAGTTTGAGCGGGCCGATCTCGACATGGGCGGCGGGGGCGTGATATTTTTCGCGCGCGCCGCCGCGCAGAAATTCCTGAAATTCGCCGACGCCGCGGAAGGTCATTTGGTGGCGGTAGCGCAGCGCCGTGCGGCCGCCGGCGTGGGCGCGATCGACGATCTCCATCAGCGCGCCGGCGGGAACGGGAACGAAGCCGGCGTCGTTCGACTGCACGCTGGTGAGGCCATGGGCGACGGCGTAATCGGCGGCTTTGACGAACATGTCTTCGTATTCCGCCGCCGACTTGGGCGGGATCAGCCGGTTCGCGCGGGCGACGGCCTGTTCCTTGAAGACGCCGCTGGGGAAACCGTCCGCTTCCAGTTCGAACTCGCCGTTTTCGTACTGCGGTGAATTTCTGCCCAGGCCGAGCATCTCGATGGCCTTGGTGTTGACGGCGGCGATGTGACGACAGACGCGCTCGACGATCACGGGGACGTCGGTGGAGATTCGGTCGAGGTCGTGCCGGTCGGGCAGGCGCTTTTCGCCTTCGTCGAAAAGGTCCTGGTTCCAGCCGATGCCGGCGACGCTGTGGCGGCACAGCTCGGGATGCCCGGCGAGGAAGCGTTGTCCGCGCGCGACGATCTCGCCGACGGAGCGCGCGCCGTTCAGCCGCAGCTGCGACATCTCCATGCCGACGCCGAGCAGGTGCATGTGGCTGTCGTTGAGGCCGGGGATCACCGTGCGGCCTTCGCAGTCGAAGACCTCCGCGCCGCGCCCGGCGGCCGATCTGATCTCGTCGTTGCGTCCGACGAGGCGGATCACGCCGTCTTCGGCGTAGAGCGCCTGCGCGAAGCGGCCGCGTTCCACGTAGATTTTCCCGTTGACAAGAGCGAATTTTCTCATGTTCCGTTCCTCCGAACGAGGCGTCGCGCCCCGTCATGAAAAAACGCCGCGGAACATTCCGTCCCGCAGCGTGGCGTGTTTTCGGCTACCGCTGTTCTTCCTTTTTGTTTCTGAAGCCGAAGTAGAAATAGACGCAGGCCGCGATGCAGGGAATGGAGAGCCCGGTGACGCAGGTGACGGGGTCGTTGATCAGCGTGTTGACCATCATGCCGAAGTTGATCAGCAGCGTCAGGCAGACGGTGAACGCGCCGCCCCACACCTTGTAGGGGCGTTCCAGATCGGGCAGTTTTTTGCGCAACACCAGCACGGCGGCGATGATCAGCACGTTGATGAGCATCGAGCCGAAAACCACCAGGTTGGTGAGCTGGTCGAGGCTGCGCACCCAGATGTAGGCGATGGAGATGACGCACTGGCAGAGGATCGGCGCCGTGGGGACCTTGTAGGTGGGATGCAGCCTGGCGAACGAGCGGAAGAAATGCCCTTCCTTGGCCATGGCGTAGTAGTTGCGCGGGAAGGCGATAGTCATGCCGTTGATGGAGCCGAGCATGGAGACGACCATGCCCACGGTGACGAGGATGCCGCCCGCGCCGCCCAGCAGGCGCAGGGCGACTTCGGTGCCCAGATAGAGCTTTTTCGCCTCGATCATGGCGCGCATCTCGGCCAGAGGCAGCACGCGGTAAATCGCGTAGTTGAACAGCATGTAGAGCACGGCGATGCCGGAGATGGAAATGATCAGCGACAGCGGCAGGTTGCGCTTCGGGTCCCTGATCTCCTCGGTGACGGCGTTGAGGTTCGTCCAGCCCTCGTAGGCCCACAGCGTCGCCAGCGTGGCGAAGCCGACCATGTTCAGCACCTTGGAGAAGGGGACCGCCCCGTCCATGGGCGTGAAGGAAAGGTCGGGCGAAACGTCGCCCATGAAAAACGCCGAGCCCATGATGATGAAGATGGGGATCAGCTTGGCGACCATCGTGACGTTCTGCAGCACGGAACCGCGCTTGATGCCGAAGCAGTTGTAGGCGGTGAAGGCGATCAGGATGGCGGAAGCGGCGATCTGCGCCGCCACGCCGCCGAGGCCGAACATGGCCGTCAGCGCCACCGCGCCCGCGGCCAACGAAGCGGGGCCCGTCAGGAGCCAGCTGTTGAAGCCGCTGATGAAGCCGACCAGCGGATGATACGCCGTGTTCAGGTACACCGTGACGCCGCCGGCCTTGGGGATCATCGCGCCGAGCTCGGCGAAACACAGGCCGCCCAGCAGCGAGATGACGCCGCCCGCGAACCAGCACAGCAGCGACAGCCCGAGGCTGAAACCGGCCCGCTGCAAAACGTAGGAGCCGAGATAGAAGATGCCGCCGCCGATCATGATGCCGCCGAGGATGCTGACGCCGCCGAACAGCGTGATCTCGCGCTTGAATTCCGTCTTTTCGGAACTGAGCTGAGAAACGAGATTCTGATTGTCCGCCATTTTTTGTTTTTCCCCCTGTTTTATTAAGAAAGATCGTTTCTCCCGATTGCCCCCGTTAAAACACTTTTTCGCCGCCGATATAGGTCGCCGTGACCCTGGCGGCGAGGATGTCGCGTTCCGGGCATTTCAGCAGGTCGCGGTCCACCGTGATGAAGTCGGCGTACATGCCGGGTTTGATCTTGCCCTTCACGTTCTCGTCGCGCGTCGCCCAGGCTCCCGCCGCCGTGTAGCCGTAGAGCGCCTGCTCGCGGCTGAGGATCTGCCGCGGCAAAAACGGCCCCTCGCCGTTCAGGTCGCGGCTGGTGACGGCGCAGTACAGGCCGCGCATGGGATTGAAGTCTTCCACGGGCGCGTCGGTGCCGAACGGCGCGTGCACGCCCGATTCGATGTAATCCTTCCAGGCGTAAGACGTGCTTCCCAGCTCTTTGCCGACGCGGTCGAAAACGATGTGCATGTCGTAATCGATGAAAATCGGCTGGATAAAGGCGATCACGTCGAGCTCCCTGAAGCGCTCCACCTGGCGCCGGTCGGTAATCTGGCAGTGGACGACGCCGTGGCGCGGGTGCACGTAGGGCATCGCCTTGCGGGCGCGCTCGATGGCGCCAAGCGCCATTTCCATGGCGCCGTCGCCGATGGCGTGCATGGCTACGGGCATGTTGTTCTCGTGCGCCTTCAGCACCAGCGCGTCCAGCCCCTCCTGCGTGTAGGTCGGCAGGCCGCGCGTCGAAGGATCGTCGGCGTAGGGCCGGCGCATGTAGGCCGTGCGCGCCCCGAGCGAGCCGTCGGTGAGCAGCTTGACCGTCGAGATCTTGAAGCTGCGGTTGCCGTAGCTGTCGTCGCAGCCCTTGCGGTCGAAGAATTCGTCGAGCTCGGCCTTGGTGGGCAGCAGCGCCTGCTCGCCCCAGCGCACCTTGAGCCGCCCGTCTTCCGAAGCGTCGCGCAGCAGGCGCATCATCTCGTAGGCGCAGCCGTCGGGCGTGTATTTGAAGTCGTCCGACTGGATGCTGGTGATGCCGCGGGCGAACAGATCCTTCTGGCAGGCCAGCACCATGTCCAGCAGCGTTTTCAAATCGGGCGCGGGCAGGTTGGCCTTGATGTTGTCCACGACGTGCTCCTTGACGACGCCATTGGGCGTGCCGTCGGGATTTTTGCCGGCGAAATCGTCCATCTTTTCCGCCGCGGCCTTGTCGAGCCCCACCAGCTCCATGGCTTTGGAGTTGAGCACGCCGATGTGGAAGCACGCGCGCATGACCAGCAGCGGATAGTCCGCCGTCACCGCGTCGAGATCGGCCGCCGTGGGATAGCGCTTTTCGTCGGTGAAATAATCGTGGTTCCAGCCCTCGCCGAGCAGCCACAGTCCCGAGGCCGGGTCGTACTTCTCCAGCCCCTTCTTCATGCGCGCGGCGATCTCGCCGACGGACTTCGTGCCGCGCAGATCGACCGAGCCCAGCTTGGATTTCGCGTAATGGAGGAAATGCATGTGGCTGTCGTTGAAGCCCGGCATCAAAAACGCCCCGCGGCAGTCCAGCACTTCGAGATCTTTTTGCGGATGCTCTTTCAGATACGCTTCCGCCCCCCGGTCGCTGCCCGCGTACGCGAAGAAATCCCCGACGACGACCGCCGCTTCGGCGGCCGGGTTTTCGCGGTCCATGGTGGCGATCGCCGCATTGCGGATCCATAACGACATGCGCAAACACCTCGCCTTGTTTGTATGATACCGTCAGCTTTTGACGGACGTTTCTTGGTTATTAAAAATTTTTTATGCGATTTTGGGGAATTATAACAATGGCGCCTCACGGTGTCAACGTGAGATCCGGTATCAGTCCGCTTCTCTGATGGCCCAGCCGTGGTCGAGCGGTCCCGAACCGCGGCCGAGATTCAGCCCGGCCCGCAGCGCGCCGGTGACGTAAGCTTTGGCGCGGCGCACGCTTTCTTCGACGCTGCGGCCCATGGCGAGATTACAGGCGATGGCCGACGAGAGCGTGCAGCCCGTGCCGTGCGTGTTGGGATTGTCCAGGCGCGGCGAATTCAGCCAGACGAGGCGTCCTTCGCTGAGGAGCAGGTCGTCGGCGCAGTCGGTCAGATGGCCGCCCTTGATCAGCACGGCGCCGCCCAAGCCGGAGGCGAGGCGCCGCGCCGCCCGTTCCATGTCGCCGTGATCGACGATGGCGAAGCCGCAGAGCGCTTCCGCCTCGGGAATGTTGGGCGTGATCACCGTTCCCAATGGCAGCAGCTCGCCCCGCAGCGCGGCGGTCGCGTCTTCGTCGAGCAGGCGCGAGCCGCTGGTGGCGACCATAACGGGATCGACGACGATGTTGCGCGCGTCGAACTTCTTCAGCCGGGCGGCGATGGCCGAGATGATGGCGGCGCTGGACACCATGCCGATTTTCACGGCGTCGGGGCGGATGTCGTCGAAAACGCAGTCGATCTGCTGCGCCACGAATTCCGGCGAAGCTTCGAGCACGCCGAAGACGCCCGTGGTGTTCTGGGCGGTCAGCGCCGTGATCGCGCTCATGCCGTACACTTTGTGGGCGATCATGGTCTTGAGGTCGGCCTGGACGCCGGCGCCGCCGGAACAGTCGGAACCGGCGATCGTGAGAACTTTGTATACCATCGGAAAGACTCCTTTGCGAAAAAATTTCAGGCGCCGAAAATTTCGTCGGCGAGTCGGCGCAGGCGGCGCGCCGACGCTTCGACGTCGGGCGCGGCGAAGAGCGCCGAGACGACGGCCGCGCCGCACAGCCCCGTGCCTTTCAGCTGCGGCATGTTGTCCGCCGTGACGCCGCCGATGCCCACGACGGGAATGGAGACGGCGGCGGCGATGCGTTTCAGCTCGCCCAGCGGCAGCGCGGCGGCGTTGTCCTTGGTGTCGGTCGGAAACAACGCCCCCGAGCCGAGGTAATCGGCGCCGTCCCGTTCGGCGGCGACGGCTTCCGCCGCGCTGTGGGCCGAGACGCCGATGATTTTGCGCGGGCCAAGTCGCAGGCGTGCCGCGCGCGGATCCGCGTCGTCCTGTCCGAGATGGACGCCGTCGGCGTCGCAGGCCAGGGCGATCTCGACGCGGTCGTTGATGATCAGCGGCGCGCCGTACCTTTTCGCGACGGATTTGATCGCCAGGGCTTCGGCCAGGAAACGGTCGTGGTCCAGGTTTTTCTCGCGCAGCTGCACCATCGTGGCGCCGCCGCGCAGCGCTTCTTCCACGGCCTGGGCCAGCGTCTTTGCGCCCAGCCAGTGGCGGTCGGTGACGGCGTAGAGGCGCAGCGATTCTCTTGGGCAGTTCATGAGTTTCCCTTCTTTCGTCAGATGTGTTCACTGGAGGCGTTCGCCGCGGGGACGGTTTCCGCCGCAGATAAAGGACGAGGGAAAACCGGCGTGCCGGCTCTCCCTCGTCCTTTTCAGAAAGCGCTTCCTTCGCCGGCATGATCCCGTATCAGGTTCAAAGGGTCGAGGCCGCGCGGCCTCCTCCCAGCCCGTCTGTGCGGGCTCCCCTGCGTGATGAAGTTCCCGTTTGAAATTATAGTTCCTGCGGCGCCCGCGTCAAGTGCGCAGCGCTTCTTCCAGGCGGCCGTCCTGCCACAGGACGACGAGCGTGCCGCGGGCGACGGCGACGGAGCTTTCCCGGCCGGTGAATTCGTTGCTGACGCCGAGAGCGACGGAACTTTCCAGCGCGGCGTCCGTCAGTTCGTATTTGAGGCCCCGCAGCGTGACGCCGCAGGCCGGTTCGCTCAGGCAGAACAGCGAGAGGTAACCGCGGTGCGCGGCGCTGAAGCGCAGCTCGCCGTCGGTCAGCGCCGTGGCGATCTCGTTTTTTCCGATCAGAAAACCGCGCGCGCCGCGACGCGAGAGATACATCAGCGTCTGCAAGTTGGCGAGCGTATGCGCCAATCGTCCGCCGAGGCCGCCCAGCAGCGCGAAGCGCTTGTAGCCGCGTCCCAGGCCTTCCTTGACGGCGAGCGTCATGTCGGTGTCGTCCTTGACGGGATTGCAGCGCACGACGTTGCGGTGTTCGGGCACATAGCCCAGCGAGTCGAAATCGCCCAGCGCCATGTCGATCGGCGCGCCGAGGCGGCGCAGCGCTTCATAGCCGCCGTCGGCGGCGATCACGTAATCGCCGGGCAGGGGCGCGAAAGCGGGGGCGTAAAACTCGCCGGCCCCCGCGACCCAGCAGACGTTCTCATTCATGGACGGGCGGCGCCTGATCGCCGGCCGCCGCTTTTTGGACGGCGGCGCGCTTTGCTTTTTCCGCGGCGTAGAAGTCGCCGTAGAGCTTTTTGTACACTTCGTAGTTGCCGAGGACTTTTTTGACGTAATCGTTGGTCTCGCGGAAGGGGACGCTTTCCATCCAGGCGTCCTGCTCCCAGTCGCCGCGTTCGGCGTTCCATTTGTTCACGTTACCGCCGCCGGCGTTGTAGGCCGATACGGCCCAGTCGAGGCGCTCGAAACGGGCGATCAGGCCGCCGATGTGCGAGGTCCCCATGGCGATGTTGTCGGCAGGCTTGTAGGAACTGTACTTTTTCAGGCCGATCTTTTTGGCTTCCGCGGCGGCCGTGGCCGGCATGAGCTGCATCAGCCCGGCCGCGCCCACCCAGCTGGTGGCGCGGGGGTCGAACGAGCTTTCCTGCTTCATGATCGACCAGACCAGGAGCGGATCGACGCCGAACTTTTCGGCCTGCGCTTCGACGGCGGCGCGATAGGGGCGCGGGTAGACGAGCTCCAGCAGGGGGCGGGGAATCTCGCGCCCTTTCAGTTTGCTCTCGATGGCGCCGTGCAGGTCGGCGTACGCCTGCCCCTCGAGGCCGAGCCAGCGGGCCAGCTGAGAGCGGCGCATCCGGCTGGGCAGGTCGTTTTTGCCGGTCAGCAGCATGCGGGCGTGGGTCATGAAGCCCCAGCGTTCCAGCTCGCTCGCGGGCGCGGGGGCGAGGTCCTTCGGCAGCGGCGCGTCGGCGATTTTGAGCGAGCCGCCGTCGAAGGCCATAAAGCTGTAGATGCTCAGGGCGTGATCGTCTCCCAGTTCTTTTTCGCATTTTTCCGCTTCGGCGCCGCGGTTCAGATCGTTCAGCGCTCTGACGCTCCAGTAAAGCAGGCGGGCGGCGCTCAGGTCGCCGGGCTGGGCGGCCGGGCGCTTCCAAATTTTCAGCGCCGTCTCGTAGTCTTTGCGGCGGAAGGCATCCCAGCCTTTGCCCCAGAGCAGCGCGTTCGCGCGTGTCCCGCTGGGGAAGCGTTTGATGTAGTCGTCGCGGGCTTCTTCGGCTTTGCTCCAGCGGCTGGTGGCCAGCGAGTAGAGCGCCGACGCGGCGCGGAACGGGTCTTCGTCGCCGGCGGCTTTGAGCATGACGGCCAGAGCCACTTTTTCCGCCGCGCCGCCGATCATCAGCGACAGGCGCGAGAGCGAGCGGGCCACGTAATCGCCGTCTTTTTTGAAGACGAGTTTCTCGAAAAGCGGCGCCGCCAGCTGCGGCTTCCCCAAGCGCTGATAGCACATGGCCAGGTAGTAGGCCCCCGACTCGCCGTAAGCGCCGCCCCATTTGAGCTGGCTCAGGTGCTTGACGCCGTCCTGGTAGCGGTTGGCGAGGTAGGCGGCGTAGCCGAGGCGGTAGCTGCGCTGCAGCGACGAAGGCGCTTTTTCGGCGATCCTGAGCGCCGCGGCGTTGCGCGGCTCCAATTTGAGCAGGCGCAGCGCGTCGGCGGACTTCATGCGGCCGAGCTGCGCCAGCTCGCCCAGCATCTCCGCTCCCTGATCGTCGCTGCCGGTCGCGTCGGCCATGCGGCGCAGCCATTTTTCCTTTTCGTCGACGTTCTCGGTGAGACGGAAGAGCAGATACATGGCGTAGTAGCGCGCCAGCCGCGGCGTGGATTTTGCCTTGTAGAGCTCCAGCCCGGCTTGATAGGCCTCATGGGGCCGTTCGGTGCGTTCCAGCGCGAGCGCTTTGAGCAGGCTCGCATAGGGGGCGACGCTTCTGGGATAGCGGCTGCCGATCTGTTCCATCAGTTCCAGAGCGTCGCCCCAGCGCGACTGGTACCAGAGCGCGTTCGCCGCCAACGACAGGGCGCGGGGCGAGAGCTTTTCCCGCTGTTCGAGCAACGTTTCGACGGACTTCCAGTTGCGGGCCAAAAAGAATTTCTCCGCCGCCTGCTCCGCGGCGGAAACCGGCGGCTCGGCGGCCGCCGTCAGCGGCAGGACTGCGAGCACCAGAAACGCCAGAAGCGTCCGAATGATTTTTTTCATGGTCAAACCTCCTGTTCGCCCTCGGAAAGAGAGCGCGGTTTCGAAGATCCTTTATTATAATACATGAAGACGGGGCGGGCTGTCATAAAACGGCGCCATCCATTATAATCGGTGCGGAATCCCCGCTGAAGGAGGGACGAACGTTTCATGATTTCAAAAGGCCTGATGGAATTGATTTTTTCCGCATCGAGCATCGAGCGTTGGAACGACCATCCGCGCACGGCCCAGTTCACCGAGATCGACAAGCAGGCGCACAAGGCGATGATCGCCTATTTCATCGCCCGCGCCGAGGAGGACCGCGGCCGCGCCGTCGATTGGAACCGGCTCATCGCCAACGGCGCGTTCAGCTTTTTGCACCGCGTGCTCGTCACCGACATCAAGCCGCCCGTCTTCCACCGCCTCATGCAGGACCGTGCGCAGCAGCGTCAGCTCAACGATTGGGTCTACGCCCAGCTCGAGCCGCTGTTGTCGCCGCTCGATTATCCGCTGTGCGAGCAGTGCCGCGCCTATCTCGGCTCGGAGCCCGACAGCCTCGAAGACCGCATCCTCGGCGCCGCACACTATATCGCCACGCGCTGGGAGTTCGGCTTCATCTACTATTGGAGCAAGCCGCTGTACGGCATCGAAAAAACGCGCGAAGAGATCATGGGCGAGATCGAAAAATACCGCGATCTGGCCGCGGTGAGCGACATCCTTTCGTCGGAGGGCGGCGCCTTCAACGACCTGATCAGCCTCGTCGGGCAGCTGCAGTTCCAGAAACGCTGGGCGCAGATCCAGCGCCTGCCGCCCACGTCGGTGCTCGGCCATCTGCTCGTGGTCGCGCTGCTGAGCTGGCTCATCTCGCTCGAAATCGGCGCGGGCGCGCGGCGGCGGCGCAACGACTTTTACGGCGGCCTCTTCCACGACCTGCCCGAGGTGCTGACGCGCGACATCATTTCGCCCGTGAAGCGCTCCGTCAAGGGGCTCGACGAGCTGGTCAAAAAGCTGGAACGCCGCGGCGTCGAAGAGAACCTGTTCCCGTTGTTGCCGCCGGCGTGGCGCGACGACGTGCTCTACATGGTCATGGACGAGTTCGAAAACCGCGTCCGCACGAACGGCCGCGTGCGCATCATCGGCCGCGACCTCGCCGGCGCCGAGGGGCGCGACGAGATGGACCCCGTCGACGGCCGCGTCATCGAAGTTTGCGACAAGCTGTCGGCCTACATCGAAGCGCGCGAATCGATCCGCATCGGCGTGCGCCCCGCGGCGCTCGAAGAAGCGTCCATGCGCCTGTACGATTCTTTCGCCTCGCGCCGGGTGGCCGGCTACGAGGTGAAGGCGCTTTTCGACAGTTTCAAATAAACGGCGTTTTTATCCGAAGGAGAGGGAGTCTATGATTTACGCGCATATCGACGACGCGGGGAATTACGGCGGCCTCGGCGAGGTCTTCGCCTGGGCCGTGCGCCAGCTGGCCCGCGCCGATCTGAAAGATTTGCCGGCCGGCAGGACGGAGCTGATCCCCGGCAAGGCGTGGTTTTCCATCGACGAGCCGGAGACGAAGCCGCTCGAGCAGGCGCTTTTCGAGGCGCACCGCGAGTTCGTGGACGTGCAGATGACGATCGCCGGAGACGAACTGATCGGCTGCGCGCCGCTGGGCCGGGTGACGCCGCTTGGGGAGTACGACGAAAAGCGCGACATCCAGTTCTTCCGCGGCGAAGGGCTGGTGCTGGACTGCACGGGCGGCATGTTCGCCGTCTTCTTCCCCGAAGACGCCCATCGTCCCTGCGTGGCGCCGGGGACGCCGCGGCGGATCCGCAAGATCGTGGCGAAGATCCACCGCTCGCTGATCCCTCACGGGGAATTGCCGTAGCGTATGACCATCCGGAGTGGCGAAACGAAGGACAAAAGAGCGCGGGATGCCGACGAATCAGGATTCGTCGGCATCCCGCGCTCTTTTGTCCCCTGCGGAGCGAGTCCCTTGAGCTTGGAGTACGGCACCGGGCCTTGCGCCTGACGCTGATTTTCAATCGAAAAGCGCCATTGAAAATGCCGCGCCGGCGCCCGTGCCGCAAAAAGCGCGCGGCGACGCCTTTGCCCGGTCGGACAGTTCCCGCCGTTTAAAAATCATTAAATTCTATACAGCTTTTTAGAAGTGAACAAAAAATGGTCACTTTCAATTACTGACATTGAGAAAAGACGCGGGTTTCGTAAAATGTTTTCAGAAAGCCTTGAGAGTTCTGTTTTGTGAACGGCGAGGCTGAGCGCCGGTTCGCAGAGGGACCGGTGCGGCTTTCGGGCACGAAGGCCGCGCGTCGGACGAAATTCCACAGCGATTCTGGAAAGAAATTTTCGGTCTTTTGCAAGCCTTTCCCGATGAGCCGAGGAGGAATTTCCATGAGCGGGGTAAAACAGACGAGCAAAGAGCAGCGACTGGAGATCGTGAACTATTGCATTGATCACGGCGCCGACTACCTTCAAGCCATTCGCAAGTACGGCGTCAGTTATGGTCAGGTATATTCTTGGGTCAGCAAGTTCCGCAAATACGGCGAGCGCGGTCTCGACGATCTTCGCGGAACGGGGCGCAGCCATAAGGAAAGCCCGCCCATGGGCGAGCTGGAACGCTTGAAAGTGGAAAACCGCTGTCTGAAGGCCAGCATCAGAAACTTGAAAGCCGAACGCCGCATGCTGAAAAAGCACGTGAAATATCTCGAACGAAAAGAGACTTCCAGCTGCGAGTAGGACTGCGTTCAGGGAAATCATGGAAAAGGATGGTTTCCTGCACGATAGAGAACACGGTTTCACGGTCCGGGGAAGACTCGGAGGAACGAGACGGAAAAGAGCGAAGAGGAATGAGGAAACGAGGCCACTCCTTCCGAAAGCTTTTTGCGAACTCTTTCCTGACGGTCCGTTCTCGGCCGGGAAGAGACGCCATAAGGCGTCGCCAATCATTCGTTTCAGGAGGAGATTTTTTATGAGTATGAAGAAAATGCTCGCCGTAGTGGCCGCCGCGTCGCTGGCGGCCGTAGCCGCGCCCGCGTTCGCCGCGAATCCGTTCAGCGACGTGCCGATGAACCACTGGGCGTACGACGCCGTGGAGCAGCTGAGCGCGAAGGGCATCCTGGAAGGTTATCCGAACGGCACGTTCAAGGGCAACCGCGCCATGACCCGCTACGAGATCGCGACGATGGTGGCGCGCATGATGGCTACGGGCGGCCTGAGCGGCGAAGACCTGGAGAAACTCAAGGCGCTGGTGGTGGAGTTCCAGCCCGAGCTGGAAGCGCTGGGCGTGAAAGTGGACGGCTTCGACAGCCGCCTCTCCGCGCTTGAGAAGGGCCTCGGCGGCCTGAGGATCTGGGGGCAGCTGCGCTTCGACTATCACGGTTGGGATAACGACGGCGGTTCCGGCGTGATGGACGACGGCTTCCAGTACAACCGTGCCCGTCTGTTCATGCACAAGGATCTGTCTGACGGCGTGAGCTTTGAAATGCGTTGGCACGACGATAAGATCGACCGCTACTGGGTCACCGTCAAGGATCTGTTCGGCGCCGAAGGGCTGACTGCCAAGCTGGGCGCTTTCGCCAACGACTGGGAAAACGAAGACGGCCTGCATGTGACCACGCCGATGTGGGATGACGAATCCAACTTCTTCGATACCACGATCCGCGGCGCCGATCTGAAGTACAACCGTGGCGGCCTCACCGTCGAGGGCTTTGCCGCCAGCAACGTCGGAGCGGGCGATAAGGGCGTTTACACCGACAACGTCGGCGACGAAGTTTACGGAGCCCGCCTGAAGTACGAGAGCGAACGTTTCTTCGTCAGCGCCAACGGCTATTGGTTCAACGGCGACGGCACGGGGGACGCCAAGGACCTGAATATGGATGCTTATTGGTTCGGACTCGGTTTCAACTTCGGCCAGGGACTGAAGCTCAGCGGCGCTTACTTCATGGAAGATATCGACGACGCTGTTGACGATGATCCCAAGGCCTGGAAGGTCATCCTCGACGTCAGCCAGGACGTGCTGAAATTCACCGACCTGCGCGCCGAGTACATGCAGTATGACAAGGGCTGGATCTATCAGAACGGCGCCGCTCCCTTCACGCTGAACACCAATTTCGACATCAACAAAATCAGCGGCTCTTCGCCCATCGCCGAAGATCTTGAAGTCTGGAAGGTTTCCGCTGTCCAGATGTGGGGCGCGAAATTCAGCACGTACGAGCGTTATGGAAAGTACGATATGGACGACTACGGAGACGCCAAGGAGTGGACCGTCGGCGTTGGTTATCAGTACAGCCCGAACCTGGCCTTCTATCTTGACTACACCGATTTCGACGGCCGCATGAACGGCACTACGGTTGATCCGACGTACGATAACAATCTGGTCCGTTTCCGCACATTCCTGAACTTCTAAACTGAATCAACGAGCTTTCTTACTGTGTTCCGCGAGGCGGAATGCGGTAAAGGAAAGAAGGCGGCCCGAAACGGGCCGCCTTCTTTGTTCCACGGAAAGCAGGAAATATTTTCAGGGATCGTTTTTTATCAGGAAAGAGCGAGCGAATTTCGTGGAGAGTTCCGAAAAAAGTTAACTGTAGTTTTTACGGATGACATAAACCGGTCTTCAGACAGTACAATAGATTTTATTGAGTTCGTGCCACGGTACAAGACCTTCTGCAGGGAGAGAGAGCCGCTACTGAGCGCTTCGAAACGGGGCAGCGGAGACTGCTCATGGCAAGTGAGCGGAGGTGCAGCCATGATTAATTACACAGAGAAAGCGATTCACGATACGTTCGTGCAGATCCTTAAGGAGACCAATTACGGCAAGCTTACGGTGAAGAACATTACCGATCGCTGCGAGATCAGCCGCAACACCTTTTATTATTACTACGACAGCATTCAATCGCTGATGGAAGCGGTACTGAAGGAATGGCTGGCGCCTGTCGGCGAGGACCGCGAACTAAACGGCCTGTACGACAGCGTGGCGTCGCTGGTGAGCAATTGTTTGGCCCATCGCAGAGAGATTCTGCGGATTTTTCACTCGGTCTACAAGACGATCCTGATGCGGGATATTGAGACGTTTGTGAAGCACGGTGCCGCGCGATTCGTACGGGAAAAGCAGCAGAACCATCCCTTTTATGAAAAGGATCGCACAACGCTGGTTTCATTCTATGAGCATGTATTGATGGGATTTTTTATGTACTGGTTGCACGATGGCATGAACTCTGATATTCGTTCCTTCACGTCGGTGCTGGACGTGTTTTTTTCGCCGCGCGCCGCTTCGGAAGGAGCGAATGAATCTGAACCGTCGCCGAAAAGCTCGAGCGGCGGGGATAATGGATAAGGAAAATAAGGCAGGCATGAACGGACACACCCCTGCTTGTGATGCCATTTCTTGATAATAAAGAATCAACAGAGCTCGCGGGGCGCTCCGGGGGAGTCCAGCCGCTCGAACATACTGGACCGCTCCGCGGTCTGCGCAACTCGCTTTGCGGCTCTCCCTCGGAGTGCCGCAAGAGTCAGCCTTTCAATTAAGAAATAGCATGATATAAAAATGCAGACAGTCCCGGGGCTCTGATGGACTGTCTGCATTTTTGTGTTAAAGATTCTGCGACTGTAATGTTCGCTGTTTTTCGCCGGCGCTGGAAATGCTCACGTCCATGTGCGGGTAGGCCATGCGCAACCCTTCCTGCGCGAAGACTTCCTGGATGGCCTCGCGGAGTTCGCTGCTGACTTTCATGCCGCTGGCGATCTTCTGGTTGACCCAGAAGTAAAGCGAGAAGTTGAGCTCACTGTCGCCGAAATCGGCGAAATAGACCCACGGAGCGGGATTCTTGAGGATCTTGGGGTTGGCGTCGGCGATGCGCAGGACCACGTCCTTGACTTTCTTCGCCGGCGTGCCGTACTCGACGCCGAAATCGACGCTGACCCGCAGCAGCGCGTCGGACAGGCTCCAGTTGATGAGCTGGTTGTCGAGCAGCTGGCTGTTGGGGACGACGACTTCCTTTTCGTCGAACGTGCGGATCAGTGTGGAGCGCACGCCCAGGTCGGTGACGGTGCCGGAGACGCCGGCCACTTCGATGACGTCGCCGATGCGGAAGGGGCGGTTGAGCGTCAGCAGGATGCCGCCCATGAGGTTCTTGAACATGTTCTGAGCGCCGAAACCGATGGCGATGGCGACGGCGCCGCCGAGGAACGCGAAGGCCGTCAGCGGGATGCCGACGATGTGCAGCGCCGTCAGGAAGATGGCGATGCCGGCGAGGTAGAACACGAAACGGTCGAAGGTGCGGCGGCTGGTCTCGTCGAACTTGAAATATTTGCCCACGACCCACGAGAACATGTGCACCAGTTTGCGGGCCCCCCACGTGCCGAAGACGATGATGGCGAGCGCGATCAGAAATTCCTTGAGGCGCACGGCGTAGCCGCCGCTCTGCCACAGTTCGGTGTTCAGCAGCGTGGCGGCGTGCGTTTTCCAGAAGGCGTGGATCTTGTCGAAGGTGGACACGGTCTTGTAGGTCTCCTGCAGTTCGCCGACGAAAGCGCGTTCCTGCGCGGACAGCGAGATGACGGCGGCGGTGTAACTGAGGCAGCTGTCGATAGAGGCCTGCACGGCGGAGCTGTATTTTTTCAGCCCCGGCAGATATTTGGCCTCGGTCATTTCGCTGTCGAGCATCTTGCTGATAGCGGACTGGCGGCTCTGCAGCGAGAGCAGATCCTTCTGTACGTCGAGCAGGTTGTTTTCGAGGGTTTTGATTTCGGCGTTCATGTTTTTGACGACGGCGGGAATGGTCGTTTCGTCGACGGCGCCACGGCCCAGGTCGTAGCGCAGAGTCCACAGGCGCTTGCGCTCGGCGTAGAGCACCAGCGTCTCCTGAAGCTGTTCGAGCTGCAGGCGGTAGCGGTCGCGCTCGGCGGTGCGATAGCTCATTTCCAGTTGGGCGGCGCCTTTGTCTTTGTCGTCGGCGACGGCGGCGTATCTCATCTCGGCGGTCTCGGCGGCGGCTTCCGCCTGTTTGAGCTGGCGGTTCAAGGCCGGACGCGAGTCTTCCAGCTTTTTGATCTCGGCGTTCAGCGCGGCGATCTGGGCGGCGAAACCCTCCGCGCTCAGGTCGAGGTTCTCGCGGATATATTTTTGCAGATAGCCGCGGCGCTGATACTGCAGCTCGTATTTCGCGAGGGCGGTAGCGGCGCGTTCTTTTTCGAAACCGTCGAGAATCAGCTGGGTCCGGGCGCTTTCCAGCAGATACGCGGCGCCCTGAAGCTGCCAGGAAGTTTTCTGATTCTGGTCTTTCTGGTAGTTGTCGCGGGCAAGACGCCACGACGCTTCGCGCTCCTCGACGAGCTTTTGCGAGGCCGCGGCGTACGAGTCGAAACGCGCCAGACTTTCTTTGGCGTCGTCGATTTGTTTGCGGATATCGTCGAGGTTGCCGATGTAGGAATCGTAGTAGCTGAGCTTGTAAGGCGGTTTGTCGTTCAGCGACAGTTCGGGCGAACTGGTGTCGCCCTTCTGTCGGGCCAGATCGGCGTCGTCCTGCTTTTTGCGGCTGATGGCGTTGATGATGCGCGGGTAAGCGTTTTTGAGCAGCGTCAGGGTCTCAATGCGGCGGGTGACGTCTTCGGCGGTGACGCCGAAACGGGCGGCGGCTTCGTCGGTGGTGAGGTGTTCCCATTCGGCGAAAAGCCGTTCGACCTCGGCGAGGCGCTTGTTGCAGGCTTCCGCATCGGCGGCGGAAGGGACGTAGGGCTGGGGGATTTCGTCTTTGGCGGCGGTCTGGTCGGCGGACGCCGCCCCTTCGGCGGGCTCCGCGCCGCCGGTGACGACCGACAGCGCGTCGACGGCTCCGGCCGGCCGGACGAAAGCGCACGCGAACAAAAGCGCGGCGGCGAACGGGAAGATTTTTTTCATCGGCAACACTCCTTGAATCCTGATAGGTCTCATTGAGAAATTATAAGCCAATATGTCCGAGAATGCGAATCGGTAAAATCGCCTATTTTAAGTGCCCGCTTGACTTGGAGTTCGCTTCATGTGGTAAACTTTCGTCGAACAGCCGCGGGAGGTTCCGGGGGGAGCCGTTCCGGTGAAAAAATTCGCAGGGGGGATTTTCACAATGGGAAATAAAAAGTCGATCGTCTGGTTCGCGCCCTTTACGTCCGGCGTCAGCAAGGTGGACGTGCTGAAAAAGGCCGTCGAGGCCGTGGATTTCAAAAAGACCGTCGCCAAGGACGCGCTCACGGCCGTAAAGTTGCACTTTGGCGAGAAAGGCAACGACACCTATCTGCGCCCCATCTTTATCCGCGCCGTCGTGGACGAGGTCAAGAAGTGCGGCGGCAAGCCGTTTCTCGTCGACAGCAACACGCTCTACGTGGGCAGCCGCAAGAATTCCGTCGATCACCTGATCACCGCCATCGAGAACGGCTTCGGCTACGAAGTCACCGGAGCGCCGCTGATCATCGCCGACGGCCTGAAGAGCAACGATTTCCGCGAGGTGGAGATCGACGGCCAGTACTTCCAAAAGGTCGAAGTCTCGTCCGCCGTCGCCGAAGCCGACGCGCTCATCGTCGTCTCGCACTTCAAGGGACATGTGGCGGCCGGCTACGGCGGCACGATCAAGAACCTCGCCATGGGCTGCGCGCCGGCCCGCGGCAAAAAGGCCCAGCACGCCGTCCATCTCGAAGTCGACGAGGAAAAGTGCATCGGCTGCGGACGCTGCTTCCGCAACTGCCCCGGGCACGCCATCACGATGGAGAAGGACGCCGCCGGCAAAACGACGTCGCATATCCACGCCGAACCGTGTTTGGGATGCTGCGAGTGCATGACCGTCTGTCCCACCCAGGCCGTCGGCATGATCTGGACGGCCGACGAGGACAAGTCGAGCTTCAACTGCCGCATGGCCGAGTACGCCTGGGGCGCGATCAAAGACAAAACACGCCCGCTGTTCATCAACGTCATGATGGACATCACGCCGCTGTGCGACTGCTGCGGCTGGAGCGACACTCCCATCGTCCCCAACATCGGCATCGCCGCCAGCACCGATCCCGTGGCGCTTGACAAAGCCTGCTACGACATGGTCATGGCCGCTTCGGGGTCGGCTGTGGAAGAACATCATTTCCACGAAGGCGACGACAAGTTCCAGCTTCTTCATCCGGCCGCCGCGCCGCACGCCCAGTTCGAGCACGGCGCGAAGATCGGCATGGGCTCGTTGGACTACGAGCTGAGGACGATCCACATCGAAGAAGGCGAAGGCGAATAGAGCCCGCCGCGAAAAAAACGATACGAAAAAAGCCGGCGATCGGAGCGACCGCCGGCTTTTTTCGTATCGTGCGCCCCGCGTGGAACGCGGCTCGCCGTATCTGTTTTATTAAAAAGTGCCTTTCATTTTTCTTTTTGCAAAAACGCCGCAAAGCTGGTAAAGTGAGCGCGAAGGGACGGGGAGGGCATGGAAGAAAAACGTCGGGGCACGTTGAGGCGGGTGATCCGTCTGGCGCTGCCGGCTGTTTTCGAAAACGTGATGTTCACGCTGGTGAATATCGTCGACGTGGCCATGGTCGGTTCGCTGGGGGCCGTGGCGACGGCGGCCGCGGCGCTGAACGCGCAGCCGATGTGGCTGGCCTACGCGGTGACGATGATCGCCGCCGGCGGCGCCTCCGTGC
>NZ_ADFP01000085.1 GCF_000177335.1 Pyramidobacter piscolens W5455 | reverse complement strand
AACGCGCTGCAAGGGCCGTAACTTGATCGAGGTGATATAATAATCATACCTGTGAAACAAAGAAGCCCCCACAGCGGGCGGCTGTGAAGGGCTGGCGGTTCATTTAATCTTTCTGGGCGCTCTTTTCCTCGCGGGAACCAATCTCCCGACGGGCGAAGAGAGCGCCTGCTCTTTTCTGAGGTCGTCGGCGGTCAGGTGGATGTAACGCTGAGTCATCTGCGGCCCGTGATGCCCCATGAGACGCTGAAGGACTTCTCCGCTCATACCGGCTCTGAGGTGGAGCGTGCAGGCGGCGTGTCTCAGGTCGTAGGGCTTGAACGTGGTGCCGTCTTTCAATCGGTAGCCTTTCAGACGGTCGTTCCAGCGTTCCACGGCAAAACGCCGCCCCGTGACGCTGGCGAAAACATACATTTCCGCGTCCCATTCGCGCGGCCGGCGCTGTATGACGTGCCTCAGCGCGGCGGCGGTCGTCGGCGAGAGGGGGATGATCCTCTCTTCGCGGGTCTTGGCGGCGTGCGCCGGAATGACGACCGCGAGAGAAGAGAAGTTGAAGTCGGCCGGAAGCAGCTGGAGCGCTTCGCCGGGTCGCGCGGCCGTGTCGAGCGTGAAGAGGATCAGGGCGTAGTCCCGAAGCCCCGCCCATGTGGAACGGTCTGGAAGCGCCAGCAACTCTTTCACCTTCGCGGCGTCGATGTCGCGGAACCGTCCCGGCGCACTGCGGCGCTTCAGGCCCCTGAACGGATCGGGTTCCGGCGGCTGTATCCTTTCTTCGACGCACCAGCGCCAGAAAGCGCGGACGTAGATCAGCTGCAGGTTGTAGGTGGCGGGAGCGACCTCCTGGCTGAGCCACGAAAGGAAGGCGGTGCGCATCTTCAGCGGGCTGCTCCACGCTTGCGGGAAGGCGGCGAAGAATTGCCGGATCGTCTTTGCGTATTCCTTGCACGTCTTGGGCGCGGCCTTGGCGGCGGTTTTGCAGGTCAGAAAGCTTTGCGCGGCTTCATCGATCGACGTTACGGGCCCGTTGCTCATCAGGAAAAGCGTTCGTGCGGATGTCATTTCTCCATTCTCCTTGTGGAATCATTCTGTTTACAACGCTGAAATA
>NZ_ADFP01000084.1 GCF_000177335.1 Pyramidobacter piscolens W5455 | reverse complement strand
CTTTCGTCTCCGCGAAAACGGGGATAAAAAATCCGTCCCGTCGAAACAGCCCGCCGTCCGAAATTCCATCGGGCGGCGGGCTGTTTTTCCAAAAAGCATTTTCTTTAAAACACGCCGGTCCATTTCATGACCAGCTGGGCGATAATCGCAGAGCCGACAAACGTGCCCACCAGAGCGACGAGCGTGGTCAGGACGATGGCGGCGCCCTGTTCCCTAAAAGTCTTCAGATCCTTGCCGGCGGCGATGCCGGAATAGGCCAAAATCGGCGTGCACAGCGGCAGCAGATAGATTTTGCCGACCGATCTGTTGACGAAATCGGCGCAGGGAAGCAGCCCCGGCCACGTCACGAGGATCCCGATGAACGTGATGTACAGGACCGCGGGGGACTTCACGCGCGGAGCGGCGGCCTTCATGCCCTGATAGATCAACTGGGCCAGCACGATGATGCCCAGGAAGATCAACAGTCCGGGAGCGGCTTCGAGCGGCCTGACCACTCTGGCGGGATCGTTCAGCCTCAGCGTGTAGACATAGTTGCAGAACGCCGCGACGACGCCGGATACGATCCAGCCTTTCATAAGCATCCACATTCTGGTCATGACGATCGCCTCCTCAGCTTTCCTCGATGTCTTCCGCTTCGATCTTTTCTTCCGCTCCGCCAAGGTCGGGCAAAGGCCGCGCTTTGATCTCCAGGCCGCGGATTCCGGCGCACTTTTCATACAGCCAATTCGTCATGGGCAGCGTCAGAAGCAGATTCATCAGCATGCCGTCGGCGTTCGTCAGCGCCTGGGAAGTGTAGGCGTAAGTCTGGATGTCCTTCGCCATCTCGGGAAATTCAACTTGCAGAGCGCCAAGCGAGGCGGACATCATCGAGGCGGAACCGACGCCGCAGGCGGCTCCCAGCGCGTAAGGATGGAACAGGCCGGAACGGGCGCAGAGAGAGGCCATCAGCCCGAAGAAAATCGTGCCCAGCACGGTACCGGTCACATAACCGCCCATGACGCCGATCCCCTCGTCGCTGTCCAGGCCGTACAGCTCGCCGATAATGGCGATGGTGCCTTCGCGCGACGTGGAGACGGTGCAGCCGATGGCGGCGCGGCCCATTTTGAACAGAAAGACGGCGGCCGGCACGCCGAGAATCGCCGTGCCCATGTTGCCGAACTCTTGCAGGATCAAAGCCAGCGCCGTTCCGCCAAGTTTGCCTTCCGCATAAATTTTATAAAGCCCGGGAGCGATGTCGGAGGCGACCTTCGCCGTCAGGAACATGACCGAAATCGTGGTATAGGCCGACGCCTGCTTCATCGTCTCCAGCGAAAAGAGCTTCCACGCTCCCATGACGATGCCGACGGCCATGGCGTACAGCATCGGGAACAGACTGAAACCGACCGCCGGCGTGATCTGCAGCTTCCTTACGCCGAGAGCCTCGGCGATCAGTGCAATGACGACGCACAGCGCATGTACTTTCCAATCCTTGAAGAAATCCTGCATTCTTTTCACCCCGTCACGTAAAATTTTGCCGCCCTCTCGCGCTCATTTCATGTTGACCCACGTGTCGATGTATTCCTGCTTGGTCATTTGGGGCTTGAAGTCCGCCCTGATCTTCAGGCCGATCTCGGCGCCGTCGGCCAGCAGGTCGATCACCGTCATCGTCAGCGCCTTGGCGGCGACGATGTACGCCAGTTCCTTGTCCACGATATGATAATCCTTGCTGTGCGCCACTCCGGCCGCGCCGCCGATGTAGGCGTGGACCACGGGCATCAGCGCCGCCACGTCGGCCGCGTCCGTGCTGCCGCCGCTGTGAGGCGCAGAATGTCCGACGGCATTTTCTCCCAAAAGCTGAACAAGATTGGCGTACATCAGATCCTGAAGCGCGCCGCACGGCTTCATCGGCAGATAGCCGGGCACTTCGTCGATGACCGTTTCCGCCCCCACGGCGTAACCGCCGGCTTTCAGCGCGCGGTTGACCTTCCGCGAGGCGTCCAGGATCGCCTCGACGGAGGCGCCGCGCACATACGTTTCGATGCGCACGTCCGCCGGCACGACGTTGACGGTATCGCCGCCCTTGGTGACGATGGGATGGACGCGGATATGGTCCTCGTCGCGGAACGTTTCGCGCTGCGCGTCGATGGCGACGAGACCGATCTTGGCCGCGTTGAGCGCGTTGACGCCGTTGTGGGGCGAACCGCCGGCGTGGGCCGCCTTGCCGGCGTAAAAAACTTCCTTGCTGACGAAGCCGTTCGACGTGCCGCCAACGTTGGCCTTGATCGGCGTCTCCTGCTCGCCTTCGGTCGGCGTGGTGTGCTGCATGACCATCATGTCGACGTCGTCCATCAGGCCGCGGTAAATGAACTCCTGTTTGCCGCCGAACATTTTGATCTTCCCCTCGCGGCGCAGCCGGCCGCGGTAGCCCATCTCGATGAACTCCTCGGCGGGCACGGCCATCAGCGCCACGTCGCCGCTCAGTTCGTCCATGACGCGGCGGTCGTGCAGCGCGTAGGCCACGCCGGACAGCGCGGCGATCATGCAGTGATGCCCGCACATGTGCGCGGCGCCCGTCTTGGGATCGGCGAAGGGGCTGTCGGGCACGCCGAGTGCGTCCAGCTCGCCCATCACCGAGATCTTCAGCTTCTTTTCCTTGCCGCGGACCTGCGCGATCACGCCCGTGATGCACTGTTTGTCGGCCGTCGGGTACCCCAGGGATTCGAAAACTTTTTTGATCTTCTCCGCCGTCTTGAACTCCTTCCAGCCCGTCTCGGGCTCGGCGAAAACGCTGTCGCTCAGCGCCGTGATCCGGTCGCGATTCCCATCGATGATCCCGCACGCCAAGTCTTTCAGTTCCTGTTTCGTCATGAAATTTAATCCCCTTTCCTCACGCGTTCCGCGAACGCGGTTTTCCGCTGCGCGTCGCTCCAGCCGGACCGATTTTCGGTTCATCCCCCCTCCTGAACCATACATCATTGTGATCCCGCCGTCATGCGCAATAAATAAATCGCGTTGGGCTATATTATATTCATGAAAACGATTTTGTAAAGCGCTAATATTTTTTGATCATCGATTTTTATATAATATCAATTTTCGACGCACCTTTACCGCTCCCCAAAGGCCGAAAGACCGTAGGGCTTTTAACGAAAGCCACATACGATGAAGGGCCCCCAAAAATCCTGAACGTGTGAGAGACGTTCAGGACTTTTGGGGGCCCTTATGTCCGATCGGGAAGGGGAATCCTATTTTGATTCCGGCGCCGACTTTTCATCGTCCGGGAGTTCTCCTTCGATCTTATAAATTTCTTCGCCGCTGAAAGCCATGTTCAATTTTTCCCGCGCGATCCAGGCCTGACCTTCTTCGGTCTTGAAAAACTCGACGCGGTCGCGCATGCGGCTCAGCTTGTCCTGCGCCTGGCGCAGCGCTTCGACCTTTTCCTGCATCAGCTCGGCCATGCGCCGCTGCCGGCGGAATTCGTTCAGCACCGACGTGACGAGCATGGCCGCCGACATGACGACCACTGCCCAAAAGGCCACCCAGCGCAGTTTCATGGCTACATTTTCTCGGGCGCGCTGATGCCAAGCAGGCGCAGGGCGTTGGCGATCACCGTGCGGATGGCGGCGACCATCAGCAGATGGCTGTCCCGAAGCGCGCCGGACTCCTCGAGGATGCGGCCGCCGTTGTTGTAATACGAATGAAAATCGCCCGCCAGTTCGTAAACGTAGCTGACGATGCGATGGGGTTCGAGGTCGGCCGCGGCGCGCCCCACTTCCTCGGGGAACTGGGCCAGCTTGGTGAACAGGCGTTTTTCCTCGGGCGTGGCGATGACGTCGGGATCGAACGCCGAAACGCCGGGCACGGCGATTCCCTTCTCGGCCGCCTTCTGCAGGATGCTGCACAGGCGGGCATGAGCGTACTGCACGTAATAGACGGGATTGTCCGCCGACTGGCTCTTGGCCAGCTCGAGATCGAAATCGAGATGGCTGTCGCTGCGGCGCATCAGGAAATAATAGCGCGCGGCGTCGACGCCCACTTCCCTGACCACTTCCTGCAGCTCCACGAACTGTCCGCTGCGCGTGGACATCTTCACCTGCTCGCCGTCGCGCAGCAGGTTGACGAACTGAATCAGCAGGATCGTGAACTTTTTGGGATCGTAGCCCAGCGCCTCGATGGCCGCCTTCATGCGCGGCACGTAACCGTGATGGTCGGCGCCCCACACGTCGATGACGCGCTCGAAGCCGCGGTCGAACTTTTCCTTGTGATAGGCGATGTCCGACGTGAAGTACGTGGGCACGCCGTTGGAGCGCATCAGCACGCGGTCCTTGTCGTCGCCGTACTCGGTGCTGCGGAACCAAAGCGCCTCGTCCTGCTCGTAGAGATGTCCGCGCTCTTTCAGCGTCTGCACGGCGGCGGCCACGAGATCGCGATCGTACAGCGACTTCTCGGAAAAAAAATTGTCGAACGTGACGCCGAATTCGCCCAGCTCGTTCTTGATCTGCTCGAGGATGCGCCCGGCCGCGTAAGTCCTGAAAAACGGCAACGACTCTTCCAGCGGACGTTCGAGAAACTCCTCGCCGCGGGCGTCGACCACTTCCTGAGCGATATCGTAGATGTAGCGCCCCTTGTAGGACTCCTCGGGAAAAGGGAACTTCTCGGGACGCCCGAGCAGCTCGAAATATCGCGACTGCGTGGAGCGGCCGAGAATGTTCATCTGCAGGCCGGCGTCGTTGACGTAGTATTCTTTCTCCACGTTCCAGCCGGCGAACGAAAGGATGTTGCCCGTCACGTCGCCGACCGCCGCGCCGCGGCCATGACCGACGTGGAGCGGTCCGGTGGGATTGGCGCTGACGAACTCGACCTGAGCTTTGCGTCCCTTGCCGAGATCGACGCGCCCGTAATCGCTGCCGGCCGCCAGCACGTCTCTGACGATATCGCCCATCCACAGATTCGACAGGTAGAAATTGATGAAACCGGGACCGGCCACTTCAACGCGGCGGATACGCCTGTCCGAACCGATGCGGCGCGCGATGTCCTCGGCCAGGTCGCGCGGTTTGCAGCCCAGCGGTCTGCAATTCTGCATGGCGGCGTTCGTCGCCCAGTCGCCGTGGTTCTCCTGTTTGGGGCGCTCGAAATGGAGCTCGCCCAGCGAAGCGGGATCCTTGCCCTTTTCCCTTGCGATCGCTTCAAGCGCTCCCCAAACAAGAGCCTTCAGCGCACTCGTGTTGTCTGACATAATAATTTATACTCCCATCGTTTTCATGCATTTTTTTACTTCGAGCGGCCGACAGGCATCAAGGCCAGGCCGGCGGCCTTCCAGGTGCCCCACGTTTCGATCACGCGTTTGAAGCCGCCCAGATACGGCACATCGACTCGCGCAGAGGACTGGATCAACTTCTCTTCGCCCTCGAGCTGATTCTTGCGTTGATTGATGCGGTACTGGCTCGTGTAGCTGCTGACCATGCTTCCTTGCTCCATTTTGAGCGGCGCCCCCATGGAACGATAGCCCTTTGGAAGCTGCACCCGATAGGACTGCTCCACCACGAAGGGATACTTCAGCACGGCGCTGCTGGCCACGTCAAGCAGGCGCATCATCGGGCCGGGAGCGATCGAGGGCAGACCGATCATCAGCCCCTGCTGTCCTTCGATGCCGGACCGCGCCTTGACGGGCAGAACCAGTTTGAAACCCTGGCTGCCCAGCGGCGAGATATCGAGATCCTGATCGAGGTCGATCCAACCTTCGAGCCCGGGGAACAGCGAATAGATCTGATCCTTGCGTCCGTCCGCCAGCGACTCGCACGTCTCGACCCAGTTGTTGCGCACGCGGATATCGACCGTGCCGGAGACGATGCAGTCGGCGTCGACGTCAAGATTCCAGGCGATGGAAAGGCGGTTTTTCTCCAAACGGGTACCGCCGATCGAATGGCGGCGCAGTTTTTTCGCGCCGGCGGCGTAAAGGGTTTTGCCGCGCAGCGACACGGGCAGCTTGCCGGGTTCCCCCGGCTGTCCGGGCACGTAGTACCAGCTTTTTTGGGCGCCCGGCTCGCTGAGCAGAAACACCGGATGGGTCAGCGCCGGCGCGCAGGAGATGGATTCGCGGTCCTGCGGCAGCACGTGCTGAAACCAGACTTCGGCTTTCCAGCCCTGTTTCTGCAGCCAGGACGCCAGAAGGTACATGGATTCCCACGTGGTCCAGGGACCGCCGGCAGGAATCATCCGGGCGCTGCGCCACGTACCGCGGCCGGGAAGCCGGTCGGCGCTGCGCCAGAACTTCTCGATGGTCTTCAGAACGTTGTCGCGGGAGCTGCTTTCACCGACCACATACTTCGCCGGGAGATCGGGCCAGCGACGCTCCTCAAGGGTGTGCATCATGGCCACGGCAGTGGCAGGGCCGGTCGTAAGGCTGAAGACCACATAGGGGTCGGAGCTTTCAAGCATGCCGCGCATGCCGCGATTGGCCGGCTGTTTGAAATAGAACCAGCCGTAACGGCGAAACGTCTCGTCCACGTCGATCGTGGGAATGGCGTCGGTGCTCGACTCCCAGTCCAGCGCCTGATCCTTGGCAACGCGAATCTGCACGCTGCCCTCCCAGGTGGGATATTCGGAACCGAGCCAGGCGATGTCTTCCATCACGTTCGGTTCGGCAAAGGTCTGGCGATAGCTGAGCACGAGCACATAGACGTCGTCCATTTTCGGGAAATTGACGATAAGCCGTCCGTGCTCGGCCAGTTCATCCCGGTCATAAGGAAGGTTATGCAAAAGCTCCGCCGTGCCGGGATCGAAGATCGCCGCCTGTTCGAGTTCGATATGCCCGCCGTTGGGAGCGACGAGTTGATCCTGAATCCAGCCGAGACGAGCCGTGGCTCCGCAGAGGATCACATAGGCCGTGCTTTTGACGGCACGCCCCTGCGAATCCTGCGTATAGAGCTGCTTGCGGCTCCAAATCACCGCGGGCTCGACGCCTTTGTACTCCTCGAGCGTGGGACAATCCTGCACCATTTTGGCGATGTCCGCCGAGGTCAGGGGCAGCGCCAGGGACGCCGCCGGCAGGCAGAGCGCCAGAAGCAACGCGAGAGCAAACTTTTTCATGACCGCCTCCTAGAGGTTTCTGCCGCAGCAGTTTTTGTACTTTTTGCCGCTGCCGCAGGGGCAGGGATCGTTGCGTCCGACCTTCTTGACGCGCACCGGCTGGGGACGTTCGCCGCCTGCGCCGTAGTTCGCGAAGTAGTTGCCGCGCGAGTTCTGCGGATTGAAATCCAGTTCCTCGGCCGCCGCCTTCGACGGAGCGGGAGCGGAACCGCGGTGCTCCCTCATCGCGGCGGGAGCGGCGCGGCGCAGGCGGTCTTCGTCGGAGACGATGGCGACGCGGAAAAACAGCTGCGTGATCTGTTCGCGCACGTGGGCCATGGTCTCCTGAAAGAGATTGAAGGACTCGAACTGGTACTCCATGAGCGGGTCCTTCTGCCCGACGGCGCGCAGGCCGATGCCCTGGCGCAGCACGTCCATGCCGAGCAGGTGCTCTTTCCAGGCGCCGTCGAGCACGTGCAGGGCGATGAAACGGAACAGCCCCTCGGCCACGGCCGGTTCGAGCCTGTCGACCCGTTCGTCGAAGCGGGCGGAGATCTCTTCCTTCATCTTCTCGACGGCGGGCATGACGTTGCGGCGGTCGTCGGCGCCGGCCAGCGCCTTTTCGATGCCCGGCCAGTAAATGCCGCGCAGCTTGTTGGCGGCGTAGACGGGGTTGGCTTCCTTGTCCTCGGGGAAGGCCGCGTCGATGATGTCGTCCACGTTGCTGACGGCGATCTCCCGGGCGTGCTCGAGGATCTCCGGATCGCCGAGGATCGTCGACCGTTCGGCGTAGACGGCCTCGCGCTGCTGGTTCATGACGTTGTCGTAGAGCAGCAGCTGGCGGCGCACGTCGTAGTGCATCATTTCCACTTTCTTCTGGGCGTTTTCGATGGCGCGGGTCAGGAGCGGGTGCTCGATGGACTCGCCTTTTTCCATGCCGAGCTTGTCGAGCATGCCGCCGATGCGGTCCGAACCGAACAGCCGCAGCAGGTCGTCCTCGAGGGACAGATAAAAGCGCGAGCTGCCGGGGTCGCCCTGACGGCCGGCGCGGCCGCGCAGCTGATTGTCGATGCGGCGCGACTCGTGGCGCTCGGTGCCGAGGATGCAGAGTCCGCCCAGTTCGAGCACTTTTTCCTTTTCGGCGGCGCAGAGGGCCTTCATCTGCTCGAGGATGAGCGCGCACTTTTCCGCGTCTTTCGCGGGGTCGAGATTCTTGGCGCGGTACTCCTCGCGGGCGAGGAAGTCGGGATTGCCGCCCAACAGGATGTCGGTGCCGCGGCCGGCCATGTTGGTGGCGACGGTGACGGCGTTGAAGCGTCCGGCCTGAGCGACGATGGCCGATTCCTTCTCGTGGTAGCGGGCGTTCAGCACCTGATGGGGAATGCGGCGGGCGCGCAGCAGCTTGCTGACGTGCTCGGAGACCGCCACGGAGACGGTGCCGACCAGCACGGGGCGACCGGCGGCGTGGATCTTTTCGATCTCCTCGACCACGGCCGTAAACTTTTCGTCCATGGTGCGGTAGACTTGATCCGGCCAGTCCCTGCGGATCACCGGCTTGTTGGTGGGAATGACGACGACGCCGAGATGGTAAATGTCCTTGAACTCTTCGGCCTCGGTAGCGGCGGTCCCGGTCATGCCGGCCAGCTTCTTGTACATCCTGAAGTAATTCTGGATCGTGATGGTGGCGAGGGTCTGACTTTCCTTGCCGACTTTGACGTGTTCCTTGGCCTCGATGGCCTGGTGCAGCCCGTCCGAGAAGCGCCGGCCGAACATCAGTCGGCCGCGGAACTCGTCGACGATGACGATCTCGCCGTCCTTGATGACGTAATGCACGTCTTTCTTGAACAGATAATGGGCCTTGAGCGCCTGATTGATCTTGTGGGCCATGTCGGCATGGGCCATGTCGGAGAACAGCCCGGGCGTCTTGAGAAGCTGCTCGCACTTGGCGATGCCCTTCGAGGTGAGCACGACGGTCTTTTCCTTTTCGTCGACGACGAAATCTCCGTCCGGCTCGGGACGGTCTTTGTCGTCGAGAAGAAAGCTGTGCACTTCGATTTCGTTGGGGTCCTTGAATACGCCCTTGAGCTGCGTGGCGATCTGGTCGGCCTTCATGTAGGCGCCGGTGTCGTCCTCTGACGGCCCGGAGATGATCAGCGGCGTGCGGGCCTCGTCGATGAGGATGGAGTCCACTTCGTCGACGATGCAGTAGGAATGGCCGCGCTGCACCATCTCGTCGGCCTGAAGCACCATGTTGTCGCGCAGGTAGTCGAAGCCGAACTCGCTGTTCGTGCCGTAGGTGATGTCGGCGCGGTAGGCTTTCTTGCGCTCTTCGGGATCCATGAAAGCGTAGATCACGGCCACGCTCAGCCCCATGGCGGCGTACAGCGGCGCCATCCAGTTGGCGTCGCGGCGGGCCAGATAGTCGTTGACGGTGACCACGTGCACGCCCTCGCCCTTGTAGGCGTTGAGGATCACGGCGATCGGCGCGACCAGCGTCTTGCCTTCGCCGGTCTTCATCTCGGCGATGTTGGCGTCGTTCAGGGCCATGGCGCCGATCAGCTGCACGTCGAAGGGGCGCAGCCCCAATTTGCGTTTCGCTTCCTCGCGGGCCATCGCGAAAACTTCCGCCAAATGCCCGTCAAGTTCGGCGCCGCCGCGAATGTCGGACTTGATCTCCAAAGCGCGGGCCAGGATTTGTTCGTCGCTCATGGCCTGGATCTTCGGCTCCAGAGCGTTGATCTCTTCGACTTTCCTGCGGTAGCGCTTCAGGGCGTTTTCGTTGGGATCGAGCCCCATGGCGCGTTTCAGTGATTCGAACATAAACTTTCCACCTCTCGTAAAAGACCGGGTGACGCGAGTCCGGAACGTATTTTTTCACAAAGGCCGCACAGGCAAGCCTTGATATTTGCGAAATCAGTCAGCGTCGGTGATCAGTTCCCAGCCGTTGGCCACGTAGACGACGCCCGACCAGACGGTGAGCACGATGCTGAAATACATCACGTAGATCGCATAGGGGATCCTGAAGATCATCATCACGATGGCGACGATCTGAGAAACAGTTTTCAGCTTGCCGAGCCGCGACGCGGCGATAACCTGCCCTTCGGCCGCGGCCACCATGCGCAGGCCGCTGACCATGAAATCACGGGCGACGATGATCATCACCATCCAGCCGCTGAGGCGGTGCAGCTCCAGCAGCGCGATCAGGGCAGCCATGACCAACACCTTGTCGCTGAGCGGGTCGATGAATTTGCCGAGATTGGTGATCAGCCCTTTCTTGCGCGCGATGTAACCATCGACCGTATCGGTCAGCGCCGCAATAATAAAGACCAGACCGGCCAGCAGGTCGCTGTAGGTCAGGTCAAGGCCGTAAGCGCTGAGAAAAGGAATGCCCCGGCCGATGCGCGTGTACAGCAGCAGAACCATCACGAACGGAGCCAAAAAGATGCGCGACAGGCTCAAGAGGTTGGGAACGTTCAGAGAACGCATAGCAGGACTCTCTCTCCTTTTCGCCGCAGGAAAAGCCGCGACGACGTTTTTGTCGGTGTAACCGGTTCATTATCTCACATAAAGACCGATCTGTGCGCATTAAGGACGGAAAATTTCACTTCTTCGGGGAGTTTTTCTTCTCCTCTTTCTCTTCGCCGGCTGTTTCCGGCTGCCCGGCGCGGGAGACCAGCTTGGCGATTTCCCGTTGAAAGCTGGAGAGGTCGGTGAATTCGCGGTATACCGAAGCGAAGCGCACGTAAGCCACTTTGTTGATCTCGGCCAGCTCTTTCATGACCAGTTCGCCGATCGCCATGCTGGAAACTTCGTCGCCGCTTTCGCGCAGGCGCGTTTCGATGCGGGCGGCCATGTCCTCGATGGTGTCGAGGGAAATGGGAAGGCGCTCGCAGGCGCGGCTGATGCCGCGGACCAGCTTGCTGCGGTCGAAGGCCTCGCGGCGGCCGTCTTTCTTGGAGATCCACAGCACTTTTCGCTCTTCCACGCGTTCGTAGGTCGTGAAGCGGAACCCGCAGGCCGTGCACTCGCGGCGGCGGCGGATCGTGCGCCCCTCTTCGGCGGTGCGCGTTTCCATCACGCGGGTCTCCATGGAACCACACTGAGGGCATCTCATCGATTCCGACAACTCCTTTCCTTCGATCAATCCGAAACTCGTTTTGCAACGCCTTCAAAAAAAACGGATCCGGAGGAAAACTCCAGACCCGTTTCAAGCAATACTCAACCTTGCAGGACGCGCATCACCACGTCCTTGACAAGCGTGCCGTCAGCTTGGCCTTTCAACTTCGGCATGACAGCCTTCATCACTCTGCCCATGTCCTTGGGCGTGGCGGCGCCGACTTCGACGGCCGCTTCGCGGACGAGCGCCTCCACTTCCTCGGCGCTGAGCTGGGCAGGAAGGTAGGCGTCAAGGACTTCGATCTCGGCGAGCTCGCTCTCGGCGCGGTCGTCCGCGCCCGCCGCCTTGTACTGCTCCGCCGCTTCCCGGCGCTGCTTCACCAGGCGGCCGACGAGGGAAATCACGTCGTCGTCGCTCAGTTCGTAGCTGACGCCCTTGTCAGCCTGAAATTTCTGAAGTTCGGCCTTGAGCATGCGGAACACGGAAAGCTCGAGCTCCCGATGCTCTTTCATGGCCGCTTTCAGATCGGCGGAGACCCGATCGGCTAACGCGCTCACGGCTGCTTATCCCCTGACTTTTCTGCGAGAGAGTTCCTGGCGCTTGCGCTTTCTCGCCTCGCTGGGTTTCTCGTAGTGTTCTTTCTTACGGGCCTCGCGAAGGACTCCCGCTTTGGAGACGTCTCTCTTAAAACGACGAAGGACGTCTTCGATCGATTCGTTGTCTTTTCTAACGACTGTCGTCAAAACAATTCCCTCCTTTCTGCTCCACCTGCATCAAACTTTTAACCCGGGGGCCATTGGAGCCCTCGCCCCGCTAGTAAATGGATATGAAGGTGGGGGACTGTCTGACCAGCAGATTCGCCGCAGTTGACGACGAGCCGGTATCCGCCGGACACGCCGAGCTTCGCCGCCGTCGCCTTGACGGCCGGCATCAGCCGGCCCCAGAGGGCGGGATCCTGTACCTCGTCGACAGAATCGACATGCTCCTTCGGCACGATCAGCACGTGAACGGGCGCCTGCGGCCTGATGTCGCGAAAAGCCAAGGCATTCTCATCCTCGTACACGATCTCCGCGGAAAGCCGCTTCTGCACGATTGCGCAAAACGGACAGGATTCCATCGTCGTCACCTCGCATAGCGATTATTTTATCACTCTTGAACTGCTTCCGACAATAGGCAATTATCGACAGCCGGTCTTTTTCTTCCTAACGGCCCCAAAGAACCCCGTTTTTGCTCGATACTACCGTCATTTTTCGCAGTTCGTCATAAATACTTTCCCTCTCGGGACGGAATTCGAAATAGCCGCGCGTATATCCCTGCGCCCGCCCGCGGTGCGCCCCTTCGAAAAGCACTTCCACTTCGCGGCCGATCCAGCGCCGCGCCTCGGCGGCCAAACATTCCCGCCCGGCTTTTTTCAGGCGTTCGGCGCGGGCGAGCGCGATCTCCGTCGGGATCTGCCCGGACATGGCCGCCGCCGGCGTGCCGGGGCGCGGCGAATAATGGAAGCCGTGCACGCGGCCGACGCGCGCGGCTTTCAGCAGCGCCAGCGTGTTCTCGAAGGCCGTCTCGCTCTCGCCGGGGAACGCGCACATCACGTCGGTGGAGATGTGCAGGTCGCTTCCCAGCGCCGCGCGAAGACGTTCGACGAGCTTCAGATAATCCGCAGCCGTGTGCCCGCGCCCCATGCGGCGCAGGATTTCGTCGTCGCCGGACTGCACGGGCAGATGAAGGTGACGGCAGAACCGCGGCGACTGCGCCAGCGCTTCGAGCAGGTCGTCGCCGATGGAAAACGGTTCCAGAGAACCGAACCGCAGGCGCTGAATCCCTTCGACGCTGTCCAGCGCGCGGACCAGGGCCGCAAAGGATTCGCCGCTGTCGCGGCCGAAAAGCCCCAGATGCACGCCCGTCAGGATCAGTTCGAACTGGCCGGCCGCCGCGCAGCGGCGCGCCTCGGCAAGAATGTCGGCAACGGGCCGACTGACCGACGGGCCGCGCAGAACGGGGACGATGCAGTAGGTGCAGCGATGGTCGCAGCCGTCCTGCACTTTCACGAACGCACGGCCGAAATAGGGAGAACGATCCAGCTCCAAAGAGTCCCAGCGCCGCCCCATGTCGCCCCGCACGGCTTCAAAGGAGCGGGCGCGATCTTCCAGCCACCGAGCGACGCGGTCGGGCAGCTCGCCTTTGAAACGGTTGCCGATCAGCAGATCGACGCCCATCGCCGCGGCTTTTTTCTCGCCGACGCCCTGCGCCCAGCAGCCGCACACGGCGACGCAGACGTTTTCGCCCGCGCGGCGGCAGCGGTTGATCAGCTGGCGGCTCTTGCGGTCGGCCACGGCCGTCACCGAACAGGTCACGATCACGGCCGCGTCGTAGGGCGGCTCGTCCACGATCAGCGCGCCGCGGCGCTGAAAGGCCGAAGCCAGCGCTTCCGCCTCGGCAAGGTTCGTGCGGCAGCCCAGCGCCTGTATGGCAACGCGGCGCCCCCGCAGCGGCTCAGATTTTGGCGACGGCAAGCCCGCACCAGTCGTCCAGCCGCACCTCGTCGACGAGACGCAAGCCGTTCTCTTCGAGTTTGGCTTTGAACTTTTCGCCCTCTTCGACGACCAACCCCGAAAAGATCGCCCGCCCGCCGGGGTTGAGCGCGCCCGCCACGTCGGGCAGCAGGGCCACGTTCGACTCGTAAAGGATGTTGGCCAGCAGCAGATCGACTTTATGTTCAAAGCCTTTGAGCAGATCGCCGACGGCGATGTCGAGTTTCTCCCCGGCGATGCCGTTCAGCTCAAGCGTGTTGCGCACCGCCTCGCGCACGACGGACGGATCGAGATCGCGGGCGTAGGCGCGCTCCGCCCCCATCTTCAGCGCCGCGATGGAAAGGATCGCCGTGCCGCAGCCGATGTCGGCCACCACGTCGCCCGGCTTCAGCCAGCGCTCCATCAGTTCGAGCACCGCCTGCGTGCTCTGATGGTAGCCCGTGCCGAACGCCGAACCGGGATAGATGAAGATGGGCAGACGGCCGGGATCTTCCTTGCCGGCGTGCCACGGCGCCATGACGACCAGCTTCTCCCCCACGTTCAGCGGCGGGAAGGCGTCCATCCACTCCGTGTTCCAGGCGCGGTTCTCCACCCGCCCCATGTCCTTGATCTCGATCTCGTTCCACGGCTCAAGATACGGCTGCAGCATCTTCAGCCACTCGCCCAGATCCTGATTGGCGCGGTAATAAACCTGCAGATCGACGGCGTCGCCCTCGTTCGTCACCGTCGAGCCGATGCAGCCCGTGCTCTCCGCCGCCGAGCTGAGCACGTCCTCCAGCCCCGCCGGCCCGCGCAGCGTGATGTACCACCAGAAGTTGTCGTTGTTCGCCATTTTCCTGCCTCCCGACCTGAAAAAATCCCCTAAAACATTATAGCAAAAACATCGTTAAAGGACAGCAGCTGCTCTTGCAAGACGACAAAAACGAATCCACAGAAAAAGGATCCCGAAACAGAAAGAAACTGCTTCGGGATCCATATCGTCCGTTTATTTCTTTTTCGCGCTTTTCTTTTTGGCGGCGGTTTTCTTGTTGCCGAAGAGTTTGTCGAACAAGCCTTCCTTTTCGCCGGTAGCGACGTCCATTTCCTCGGCGAGCTGTTTCACCAGCTCGGCGGCGCGCTCGGACAGAACGCTGCCTTTGGGGACGTCGACGGTGACGTGCAGAAACAAATCGCCGCGGCTGGATCCGCGCAGACGGGGCATGCCCTTGCCTTTGACGCGGATGGTCTGGCCGGGGGCGGTTCCCTCGGGGATGTCGAAGGAAACGTCACCGTCGATCAGGGTACCGACGGTCGACGGGCCGCCCATGACGGCGAGCGGGAAGGGGATGGAGACGGTGCGGTGCAGGTCGTTGCCGTCGCGCTGGAACAGCGGATGATCCCTGACCTGCATGACGATGTACAGGTCGCCGGGGGGGCCGCCGTTGGCTCCCAGTTCGCCGGCGCCGGGAACGCGCAGGCGCGTGCCGGTGTCGACGCCGGGCTGGATCTTGATCTCCTGCTCGCGGCGGCGGTGGATGCGGCCTTCGCCGCCGCACTCGGTGCAGGCTTTTTCCACCACGGTGCCGCGGCCGCCGCAGGTGGGGCAGGTGCTGACGCTGAGCGTGTCGCCGAAGAGGGTGCGCACGCGGGTCCGGACCTCGCCGGCGCCGTGGCAGGTGGGGCATTCCCGCGGTTCGTGCCCCGGCTCGGAGCCGCTGCCGTGACAATGGTCGCAAGGTTCCCAGCGGGGAATGGCGACTCTCTTCGCCACGCCGGTCGCCGCCTCTTCGAGGGTGATGGAAAGGACCATCTGCAGGTCGCTGCCGCGGGCAGGGGCGTTGGGGCGCGAACGGGGACCGCCGAAGCCGCCGAACATGCTGCCGAAAAGGTCGCCGAAGATGTCCTCGGGCCCGGCGCCGGCAAAGGGATTGCCGGTGTCGTCGGCGGTGCCGAAGCGGTCGTAACGCTGTCGTTTTTCCTGATTGCCGAGGACGGAAAAAGCCTCGTTGATCTCCTTGTATTTCTGTTCCGCTTCGGGATCGTCAGGATGAGTGTCGGGGTGGCAGTCGCGGACTTTCAGGCGAAAGGCCCGCTTGATCTCGACGGTCGTCGCGTCGCGGGCGACGCCAAGAACTTCGTAGTAGTCCCGATGCGTTCCAGCCATTGCCTACGCCCGATTATTCGCTGAATTCTGCGTCGACCGTGTCGCCGTCTTTCTTGGTGTCGTTGGTGCCGCCGCTGGCGTTGGTATTGCCCGCGCCGCCGCCGGGATTCTGCTGGGAGTTCTGCTGATACAGACGCACGCCGATAGGATGCATGGCGGTGTTCAGCGCCTCGACGGCTTTCTTGATGGCCTCGGGATCGGCGCCGTCCTTGGCTTTTTTCAGCTCGTCGATCTTGGCGTTGACGGCCCCCTTCTCCTCGGGCGTGACTTTGTCGCCGAGGTCCTTGAGGGTCTTTTCGGACTGGTAGATGATCGAATCGGCCATGTTCTTGGCTTCGATCAATTCTTTCTTCTTGGTGTCTTCGGCTTCGTGCGCCTCGGCTTCGGCTTTCATCTTCTCGATCTGGTCCTTGGTGAGGCTGGAAGACTGGATGGTGATTTTCTGCTCCTTGCCGGTGCCCTTGTCCTTGGCGGAGACGTTGAGGATGCCGTTGACGTCGATGTTGAAGGTCACTTCGATCTGCGGGATGCCGCGGGGCGCGGGGGCGATGCCGTCGAGCGAGAAGGTACCCAGCAGCACGTTGTCGGCGGCCATGGAGCGCTCGCCCTGGAGGACTTTGATCTCGACGGAGGGCTGATTGTCGGCCGCGGTCGAGAAGATCTGGCTCTTGGACACGGGGATGGCCGTGTTGCGCTCGATGATGCGGGTGCACACGCCGCCGAGGGTCTCGATGCCCAGCGACAGGGGCGCGACGTCGACGAGGACGATGTTCTTGTCGGTGTCGCCGCTCATGATCGCGCCCTGAATGGCCGCGCCGGAAGCGACGCACTCGTCGGGGTTGATGCCCTTGGTGGGTTCCTTGCCGAGCAGTTCCTTGACCTTGGCCTGCACGGCGGGCATACGCGACGAACCGCCGACGAGCAGGATCTTGTCGATCTGCGAGGCGTTCAGGCCGGAGTCGGAAAGGGCGTTCTTGACGGGGGCTACGACGCGCTCAAGCAGGTCGGCGGTGAGGTCCTCGAACTTGGCGCGGCTGAGTTTCATCTCCAGGTGCTTGGGACCGGTGGCGTCGGCGGTGATGAAAGGCAGCGAGATCGTGGTCTCCATCATCGACGACAGCTCGATCTTGGCCTTCTCGGCGGCCTCGCGCAGGCGCTGCATGGCCATCTTGTCGGCGGACAGGTCGATGCCCTGTTCTTTCTTGAACTCGGCGACCATCCACTGGACGATCTTCATGTCCCAGTCGTCGCCGCCCAGATGGTTGTCGCCGCGCGTGGCGAGCACTTCGAAGACGCCGTCGCCGACGTCGAGCAGCGAGACGTCGAACGTGCCGCCGCCGAGGTCGAAGACGAGGATCTTGTGGTCGCCGCTCTTGTTCTCGCCGTAAGCCAGCGCCGCGGCGGTGGGTTCGTTGATGATGCGCAGCACGTCCAGACCGGCGATGGCGCCGGCGTCCTTGGTGGCCTGGCGCTGGGCGTCGGTGAAGTAGGCGGGCACGGTGATGACGGCCTTCTTCACTTCGGTGCCGAGATAATCCTCGGCGTCGTGCTTCATCTTCTGCAGGATCATGGCGCTGATCTCCTGGGGCGTGTACTTCTTGCCCTCGATGGTCACGGTGTAATCACTGCCCATGTGACGCTTGATGGACATGATGGTGTTGTCGGCGTTGACGATTGCCTGACGTTTGGCGAGCTGCCCGACGAGACGCTCGCCGTCCTTGGTGAAGGCGACGACGGAGGGCGTGGTGCGCGCGCCTTCGCTGTTGGGGATAATCGTGACGTTTTCGCCCTCCATCACGGCGATACAGCTGTTGGTGGTGCCAAGATCGATACCTACGACTTTACTCATAATAAATCACCTCATGAAAAATTTTGTTCTGCTTTTATATGTCGCTGCGGTCTTTCCCGCTTATTACCCTGTTACTGTTGTTCCCCGTTCCCTTCCGGCTTGTTTTCGGCGTAACGGGCCACCATGACCAGAGCCGGACGGATGACTTTTTCGGCCATCTGAAACCCCTTGCGCACGACCGTGTGGACGAGCCCGTCCTGAGATTTGTCGCTCACCGGCACCATGCCCATGGCGTCGTGCTCCGCGGGCGAAAACGGTTTGCCCGCGGGATCCAGCTCCGTCACGCCAAGATCCTTGAGCGCGTCGGCGAACTGCTGCCGGACCATGCGCACGCCTTCCTTGATCGAAGCCGGATCGGCCTCGGCCGAATCGAGAGCGCGTTCGAGGTTGTCGAAAACGGGCAGCATGGCGAGAATCGCGCGTTCGCTGCCGTAAGCCTTGAGCCGCTTCATCTCGCGTTCGGCCCAGTTGCGGTAGTTGATGCCGTCGGCCTGCGCGCGGGCGGCGAGCTCGCGCATCTGCTGATACTGCGCCGTCAGCTCGTCGATTTTCCGCTGCTCCGCGTCCGCGGACGTTTCCGCTTCGGGCGCGCTTTGCTTCTCGGCCTGCTCTTCCGCTGCGGGGTTCTCCGCCGTCGTTTTCTTCAAATCGTCTTCCATATCATGGTTCCTCCTTCTCGGTCACGGGACGGTTCAGGCCGTTCAAAACGGCTTCCAGCACCGCGATCGAGTTCTCGTAATTCATGCGCAGCGGCCCCACCAAGCCGACCACGGCCTTGCGCCCGCCGCCGGTGGCGGTAGACATCATCACCGAACAGTTCTGCATGGCGGGACGTTCGTTTTCGTCGCCGATGGTCACTTTCAGCCCTTCGGAAGCGGCGTAATCGGAAATGAAGTCTTCCAGGTCCTCGCGCGTATCCATCAGCGAAGAGATGGCCTGGATGCGGCCGCGCCGCTCGTCGGACGCCTCGCCGCCGTCGGCGATGAAGACCTCGCGCATGCCGCCGGTGGAAAGGGTCAGACCGTCGTCGCTCATCATCTCGTCGATGGCGATAAAGATATCCTCGATATCCCGCCAGCGTTCGGCCATCGCCCTCGAAAGATACTCGAGCAGTTCGCCGCGCGCGCCGTTCCACGGCACCCCTCCCGCGATGTGATCGATCACCGAGGCCAGCCGTTCCAGCTGCTCCTGCGTCACGTCGGGCGAAACGCGCACGCGGCTGTGATGCACCGCGCCGTTTTCCACCACCAGCAGGATCAGCAGGATCTCCGGCGCCAGCCGGATGAAATCGGCTTTGCGCAGCTTCAGCCCTTCGAGCGCGGAAACCGCGGCGACGCTGAAACAGCGCGTGAAGCGCGCCAAAAAACGGGCCGCTTCGGCCAGACGCTCGTCCAGACTTTGCAGCTGATCCGCGACCCGGTGCACCCAGCGGCTGATCTCCGGCGGAGGCGACGAGGGCCGGTGCAAAATCGAATTGACGTAGACCCGGTAGGCCATGGAAGTGGGCAGACGCCCCGCCGACGAGTGCGGCTGGGAAAAATAGCCCATCTCCTCGAGATCGGACATTTCGTTGCGGATCGTCGCCGCGCTGTGGCTCTTGAGGAATTTGCGCGAAATCGTGCGCGATCCCACCGGTTCGCCGGTCTTGATGTACTCGTACACCACGGCGAAAATGATTTCAAGCTGTCGTTCGGTCAACACAGCCTCGCACCTCCTTCCAGTTATTAGCACTCAAGCAAAAGGAGTGCTAACGCATCTATTACGCATGAGAGAATAGCAGGAAGTAGATTTAATGTCAAGTCTGGTCAGACATATTTTTTATTTGTTCAAACAAATGATCAAAACACACACGGTCGCAGGGCTCGAAATACCCTGAACGTTCTTTCCATGGAACGCGATCCGCGCGGGATGTTTTCCATGAAAAAAGCTTGATGATCCCGGAATCATCAAGCTTTTCGCCCCGCCTCGCGCGGATTCTTCTGCGGCGCGGCGGCGATTTTTCGTTATGTGGGCGCGGAGGCTCATTCCGCCAGATGGCAGGCGACGCGCCGCCCGCTTTCGAGGCGGCGCAGCGGCGGCGTTTCCGCAAAGCATCGTTTTTGGGCCAGAGGACAACGCGTGTGAAAAACGCAGCCGTAGAAGGCACTATTCCGTACAAGAGGGAGGCACCGTGTAGCGCTGCTCGGGGACAAAGCGTTTCTTTTTCCCGACTTTGGATGCTCTGGCGACAGCACGTCTTCAATTCCATTCCATACGCTGTAAGCCAGTTCATGCCTTCCCTTTTTCATAGCAAAAGTTTTACGTTTTCTACCCTCGAGACAACATGACGTTTTTGAACGAGGCATGCCATTACGGCAGCACGAATACTTCAAATGTGAGCTGCTCTGTTTATAACTGGAATCCGAAATTTCATAACGTTTGCGATCGAGCTTTTTTTTCAACAGAATATCTCATTTAAACACAAAATTTTTTGTTCAAAAAAAATTTGTTGACTTATAAACCTACCTAAGCTACAATATCGTTAAAAGGGAGGCTTAAAAGTGCAGTGTAAAGAAAACATCGATTTGTTTTTTCGTCCTTTCGTTCCCATCGTCGATACCATAGCCCTTCAATTCGGAAGGGGCTGTGAAGTGGCCTTGCATGATTTACGGCAGCCTCAATCATCTCTCATTGCCATATCGGGGAATTTAACAAAAAGAGTCGTAGGAGCGCCGATCACCGATTATGTGCTCCGTCTTCTTCAGACTTATGGCGACGCAGTCAAGGACAGATATATTTATTCTTCCTCAACGCAAAACGGGCGAAAGCTGAAATCATCGACTACTTTTCTTAGGGATGAGCAAGGTCATATAAGAGGATGTTTATGCGTCAATTATTGCCTTGATGACTATTATTACATCAGCAAAATAGTAGAAGATCTTTGCTCAGTACCGGAAGCAGAATCCGAACAGGAAGAGCATTACAGTAACGACATCACAGAAATAGCGGAAGGCATCATGAAATCCGTGCTGGATCAACATGTCCTCCCCTTTTCTCAGACTGACCGAGCGGAAAAACTAGCTATTGTGAAAGAATTGGATCGCCGCGGTTTGTTCCTCGTGAAAGGCGCTGTTGAAATTGTGGCAGATCGCCTTGATGTTTCCAAATATACTCTTTATACCTATATTGATGAGACGAAAAAAGCCTCGAAAAACGGCAAAATCCAAAAGTGAACGGGGCATTTCTATCCGTCCTATTGGTTTATTCGGCATCTTTTTGTGAAAAGGGAAGCGCCGCTCTATCCGATACTATTCTTGCTTGAAACACCGAATAGCAAGAACACCCCGTGGGAGATCCCAAAGTGAGTCACGCAGCCTTGCGCGGCAGGCGGGATAACCCCGCGCGGGAATCCCTTGTGGCGCTAAGCACTCACGACCAAGCCGTTCTATCAAAAATCAGCATAATAAAAGGAAGGTTCCCCATGAAAAAAAGCGTTGTAAGCACATCGGCGGCTCCGACTGCCATCGGTCCTTATTCCCAAGCAATCACCGCGGATTCCTTTGTCTTCGCTTCGGGACAGATCCCTCTGGTCCCGGAAACAGGAACTTTAGCAGGCGAGGACATTACGTCGCAAACCCATCAGGCTCTAAAGAATCTAAAAGCTGTCTTGGAGGCTGCAGGCTCTTCATTGGCCCAGGTGGTGAAAACTACAGTTTTCATTGCCGATATGGCGCAGTTTGCCGAAGTCAACAGGCTCTATGCCGAGTACTTCACGGACAAAGCCCCTGCCCGTTCCTGTGTGGAAGTGAACAAACTGCCGAAGGGAAGTCTCTTGGAAATAGAAGCTATCGCTCTGAAGCGCTAAGGCCGCCATGAAACTGTCTCAGATCCCTCGGCTGCCTCTTATAGAGCAGCCTACTCCGCTGGAAGAGTTAAAACGTCTGGAGATTTATCTGAGTAGGCCCAATATCTATGCCAAGCGTGACGATTGTATGCCCTTGGGGCTGGGCGGCAATAAAATTCGTAGCTTAGAGTTTTGGCTAGGAGCCGCTCTCGAGAAAAAAGCAAATGTGTTGGTAGTGGCCGGCGCGCCCGTTTCAAACCAATGCCGGCTAGCCGCAGCAGCTGCGGCAAAAACTGGGATGAAGCTCCTCATTCTGCACAGTTCTGAGCGCCCTGCAAAATACGAAGGCAATCTTTTGCTAAATCAGCTTTTCGGCGCGGAAATCCATTTTATCGGCCCCGTAGATGAGGAGGAACGAGGCCGCATCGCTCGAGAAAGCTGTGCTGAGTTAGAACGTCAAGGCCTGCATCCGTACCTGATCGGCGACCCTACCGTAGGCGCCCTGGGATATTTCACGGGGGCCTTGGAACTCCACGATCAGGTCAAAGCAAGGGCTTTGCCAATCCGTCACGTTTTCCTGCCCGGTTCCATGGGAACCACCGAAGCGGGGTTCCTCATGGGAAACGCAGTTTTAGGCAATCCCTTCACAGTCCACCTGCCAAGCGTGGAATATAACCGACATGAGCTTGAAGCGAAAATCAGCGCGATTTGCGAAAAGTCCATCGCCTGGTCAGGGCTCGACTGTACGGTCGCACAGTGTATGAACAGCGCAGTTATCTACGACAACTATCTTGGCGACGGCTACAACGTGCCGACACACGCTTCTCTGGAGGCACTTCGCCTTGCCGCTTCACTTGAGGGAATGGTATTGGAAAACATCTACACGAGCAAAACCTTTGCGTGTCTGATTGACCTGGCACGCCGGAACAGTCTCCCTTCCAACGATGGTCTGTGCTTTATCCACACGGGCGGAGTTCCGGCCCTTTTCGCTCAGCAGGGTTTTATAGAAGAAGTTTTTTAAGTTTTAGGGAACCACCGATTAGAAAACACAACAGCACAGCTCCGTGGCTCAGGCAACTCATATCTTTGAAACAACGCACTAAAGCAGTTCCTTGATTAGAGTAGTACAAGGGCATGGGCCCTTTTCAAACTGTCGAACAAGAAGGAGGGACTTTCATGATCGCTTTTTTGAAATTAACGCCGATTATCTCGCTTGTAGCTATGCTTCTCAGGGGCATGGATATCCTCATTGCAGCTCCGCTCGCTACCGTTTTAGCTGCGCTGCTGGCCTTTCTGCTGGATCACAAAAGCCTGCAGGAAATCACCGATGCTGCAATCAACAATGCCAAGGAACTGATGTTGATTCTTTTCCTGCTTATGGTTGCCTATGCCATGGGTGAGATATTTATGGCCACTGGCGTTGGCGCTTCCATAATCAGCTTGTCCATGAACCTTGGCGTTTCAGGCAAAACTGTCGCCGTGGTCGCTCTGCTTCTCACGGCTGTCTTGTCTACGGCTACGGGAACCTCTTGGGGGACTTTTGCCGCCTGTGTTCCCGTCTTCGTTTGGCTTAGCCACATCACTGGCGGAGATCCCGTGCTTACAGTAGCCGCCATTGCCGGAGGCTCCTGCTTCGGCGACAACATCGGACTGATCTCCGACACCACTGTGCTCAGTTCTGGCATCCAAAACGTGGAGGTAGTCGACCGCGTGCGCCATCAGGGAGTATGGTCATTGTTATGCCTTATCTTGGCCTCGGCGCTTTTCTACGTGGCGGCTTCCAACATGGGGCTGCCCAGCGAATCCTCCGACGCTACCAAGGCTATCGCCACTATTCCTCCGGAGATTTGGGAAGTGCTCAGGACGAAGCGAGCTTCTGCTGTGGCGTTGCTTCAGCAAGTCCAGAGCGGTGTGCCCCTATATATGATCATTCCTCTTGTATTGGTGGTTGCCCTCGCGGTGTACGGCGTTTCAACCATGGCCTGTTTGTTCGCCGGGCTCTTTTCCGCGCTGGTGTTGGGGTTACTTGCCGGCACCGTGCAGTCTGTGGATCTGTTCCTGAACCTCGTACAGAAAGGTTTTGCCGACGCAGGTTCTTGGTCGGTGGCGATGTCCATGTGGACTGGGGCCTTCGGCGGGATCATGAAGCTTATGAACGCCTTCGAACCAATTTCGCGCTTAATCCTCGCTACAGCACGTAACGTACGTACCTTGCTGTTCAATAACGGCCTGCTCTGCCTGCTTTGCAACGCCGCTTTGGGTGACTGCACCGGTCAAATCGTCACTGTAGGCCCCGTGATTCGCGAGATGGTAGAGGAAAACGTGGAAGGCAGCGACTCTGACCTCTACAAACTGAGACTACGCAACGCCACTCTCTCCGACGCTTTCGGCGTACTGGGTTCTCAGCTGATCCCCTGGCACGGCTATATGATTTTCTACACAGGACTTGCCATGGCCGTTTATCCACTTCACAAATTCACGCCCATGGAAATCATTTCCAAGAATTATCTTTGCTTGATCGCCGTGTTTTCCATGATGATACTCACCATCACTGGCTGGGATCGTTTCATTCCTCTGTTTGGTCTGCCTTCAGAGCCTCAAGTGCACCTAAAGAAAGATATCGTGTCCGCTAAGCAAATATGAAGCTATTTAAAACAATATAAGGACAGCAGTTCCTTTTAAGGTTCTTCGTTTGGGAACATGACGCTGTAAAAAAACAGAAGCCCCTTTTTTGCAAGAGAAGCTTCTGTTTTTTGTTGGTTCAATCATAAACTATATGGAATTTCGGATTCTATTTATAGACAGTGCAACTTATACTATTTCTCAATAAAAAAGCCGAGCACAGAGGCGCTGCGGGGGAGATTCACAAAGCGAGCTGCACGGACCGCGCAGCGGTCGAGGTAGTCCTGAGCGACTGAACTCCCCTCAGCGCCCAGAAAACCATGTTAATACTTTCTATAAAGAAATAGTATTAATTAAAATGCCGAACGCAAGGGGTTGCCGGGGAGTTCAGCCGCTCGAAAACTATGCTGATACTTTCTAGCAAGAATCAGTATAAAACAGAGAATCTTTTTCCGGCCGCCGCGGACGCTCCTCAAACGAACGCCGCACGTTTCCGTTCCGCTCGGTTCCGGCGGAAAAAACGCGGGGCATGAGCAGCCCAGGGGGCTTTTATCCGGAACAGGCGAGGGATACGGAGAGATACGGAGACAGCATGGGGAGAGGCAAACGAAGAACGTTTGCCTCTCCCTTTTTGCAGGATCTTCGCCGAACGCAAAAATCCCGCGAACCGATGAAACGGGGTTCGCGGGATTTTGTCCGGTTACTCGGAAAAGCTAGAAGTTTTCGGCGATGTACTTGTAAGCGGACATGCCGGCTTCGGCGCCGTCGGCAGCGGCGGTGATGACCTGGCGCAGGGGCGTGTCGCGCACGTCGCCGGCGACGAGGATGCCGGGGACGCTGGTTTCCATGTTGCTGTTGGCCACGACCCAGCCGCCCTTTTCGGTGCATTTGACGAGATCCTTGACAAGTTCGTTGTTGGGCTCGGTGCCGACGAACATGAAGACGAACTCGACGGGCAGGTCGCTGATCTCGCCGGTCTTGACGTTCTTCAGCACGACCTTCTGCACGAAGTCGCCGTCGCCCTCGATGGACTCGACGACCGAACTGTAGACGGGCTGGACCTTGGGGTTCTTGAGCATGCGCTCGACGGCCATCTCGTCGGCGCGGAACTGGTCGCGGCGATGGATGATGTAGACTTTATTGGCGAATTGAGTCAGGTAGCAGCCCTCTTCGACGGCCGTGTTGCCGCCGCCGACCACGGCCACGTCGACGCCTTCGGTGAAAGCAGCGTCGCAGGTCGCGCAGTAGCTCACGCCTTTGCCGGTGTATTCGGCTTCGCCGGGGCAGCCCAGCTTGCGGAACTCGGCGCCGGTCGCCACGATGACGACCTTGGCCTTGTAATCGCCCTTGCTGGTGCTAACGACCTTGAACTTGCCGTCTTCCTTGATGCTGTTGACGGTGCAGTCGACCATCTCGGCGTTGAAAGCCTTGGCGTGCTCGACGAACATCTTGCCGATCTCGGGGCCGCTGCTGTGCTTGATGGCGGGGTAGTTCTCGATCTCTTCGGTGCGGTTGATCGCGCCGCCCCAGTTGCCCCGCTCCAGCACGACCGTTTTCAGTCCGGCGCGCCGGCAGTAAACGGCCGCGGCCATTCCGGCAGGGCCTCCGCCAATAATGACAACATCTCTTTCTTCCATCTAAAATCTTCCTCTCTGCACGGAGATCTCCGCTGACGAACAGCGGGTGTAAACAAGAAACATATTCGAGATTATATCAAACTCAAGAAAATTTTCATTGCGGCAAAACATCGGCAAATCGCCACCCGATCACTCTATCACAACCAGCGATATCGCGCAAGAGAACCGTTTCACGAAAAGCCTTCGGCGCGAGCGCGCGCAGCGCTTCCGTCTGCGCGCCGCCGCCGTACTCGACGCAAAAAAAGCCGCCCCGGCGCAGCACGCGCGCGCAAAGCTCAAAAAGCCGGCGGTACGGCTCCAGCCCGTCGGGACCGCCGTCGAGGGCCAGCCGCGGTTCGTACTGCGACACTTCGGGCATCAAACGTTCTATTTCGCCGGAAGGGACGTAGGGGGGATTGGACACCACGAGCGAGACTTCGCAGGCGGGAATGTCTTCGGGCGTCTCGCTGGCGATCAGGCGGGCGCGAGGAGAGAAGCCGAATTTTTCCAGATTGCGGCGCGCGCAGTTCAGGCTGGCGGGATTTTTTTCCACCATCAGCGCCCGGGCCGCGGGGAATCGGTTCAGCAGCGCCACGGCGATGCATCCGGTCCCCGTGCCCCAGTCGAGAAAGGCGCCGCCGTCGAAGTTTTCCGCCGCGCATTCCACCAGCAGTTCCGTCTCGGGGCGCGGCACGAGGCAGCCCGCTTCGACGAGCAGCGAAAGTCCGTCGAAATCGCAACAGCCCAGGATGTATTGCAGCGGTTCGCGCTTCTTGCGCCGCGCGCAGGCCGAAAGCGCCGCTTCCGCCACGGAGGCGGGGACGGCGTCGGGAAGGCGGGAGTGGACCCAGGCGCGGTCTTTGCCGGCACAATGCGCCAAAATCAGCTCGGCTTCGAGGCGCGGCGAATCCAGATCCTTCAGCTCGGCGGCCAAAAGCGCGCGCAGCGCGCCCAGCGTGCCGGGCTTATACGCCATCGAGAGCTTCGAGCTTGGCGGCCTGTTCGGCCATGACGAGCGCTTTGATCATCTCGTAAAGGTCGCCGTCCATCATGTATTCGAGCTTGTAGAGCGTCAGGCCGATGCGGTGGTCGGTGACGCGGTTCTGCGGATAGTTGTAGGTGCGGATGCGCTCGGAGCGGTCGCCGGAGCCGATCATGCCCTTGCGCTCGGCCGATTCGGCGCTGCGCTGCTTCTCCACCTCGGCGTCGTAGAGGCGGGTCTTGAGCACTTGCAGGGCCTTGGCGCGGTTTTTGATCTGCGAGCGCTCGTCCTGGCAGGTGACGACCAGCCCGGTGGGCAGATGGGTGATGCGCACGGCCGAGTCGGTCATGTTGACGTGCTGGCCGCCGGCGCCGCTGGAACGGTACGTATCGATCTTCAGATCTTCGGGACGGATCTCGATGTCGATGTCGTCGGCGACGGGCATGACGACGACGGTCGCCGCCGAGGTGTGGATGCGTCCGCCCGCTTCGGTGGCGGGGACGCGCTGCACGCGGTGCACGCCGCTCTCGTACTTGAGCTGGCTGTACACGCCGCGACCGTGGATCTGCAGCACGATCTCCTTATAGCCGCCGACTTCGGTCTCGTTCTCGTCGACGATCTCGAGCTTCCAGCCCTCGCGCTCGGCGTAGCGCGAGTACATGCGGAACAGGTCGGCCGCGAACAGACTGGCTTCGTCGCCGCCGGTGCCGGCGCGGATCTCCATGATGACGTCTTTCTCGTCGTTGGGATCCTTGGGCAGCAGGGCGACGCGCAGCTGCTCCTCGATCTTGCCGAGCAGCGGCTCTTTTTCTTCCAGCTCCATCTTGGCCAGTTCCGCCAGCTCGTGGTCGCCGCCGCCGACCAGCTCTTTGGCCTCGGCGATCTCATCCCGGACCTGCCGGTAGCGGCGGTAGTCGCCGACGACTTCCTCCAGTTCGGAATGTTTCCTGCCGAGGTTCTGCATCTCTTTGATGTCGGAGACGACGGCGGGGTCGGCCATCTTTTTTTCAAGTTCGGCGTAAATCGCTTCCAGTTCGCGCAGTTTTGGTTCAAGGTTCATCGGACGGCCTCCGTGCGGTCAGAATCGAATTTCAAATCGAGAGCTTCTTCGAGGGAGCGGATGCCCACTTCCACCTGATCGGGCCCCGGCTCTCTCGTCGTCAGATACTGGAGCGACATGGCCGGAGCCATGACGAACCGCCCGGCGCGCCCCAAACGCGACATGGCGCGGATAAATTCGTAGGATACGCCGACGACCACGGGAATCAGGCAGATGCGCGAGCCGACGCGCCAGACGACGCCTCCGGGCCCGGCCAGGGAGAAGACGACGATGCTGACGATCACGACGATGAGCAGAAACGACGTGCCGCAGCGGGGGTGCAGGCGCGAACAGCGGCACACCGACTCCACCGTCATGGGGCGGCGGGACTCGTAGGCATTGATGGTCTTGTGTTCGGCGCCGTGGTAGGCAAGCACGCGGGCCATGTCCTTCCACAGGCCGATCATGCCCAGATAGGCGACAAACACTCCTCCGCGCACGCAGCCTTCGATCAGATGGCCGCTCCAGGCCGACAGGCCCGCGGCGCGGCGGATCCAGTCGGCGGCGTAGACGGGCAGCACGATGAACAGGCCGATCACCATGACGGCCGCGACCAGGCCGGTCAAGAATACGTCGCGGGGCGTCATCTCGTCGTCCTCGCCGAGGGAAATGCCGGCGGACTTGGACAGCGCCTTGAAGCCTTCGCGCAGCATCTCGATCATGTTGAGGAAACCGCGCACGACGGGAATTTTGCCCCATCCCGTCTTGTTCCAGTTTTTGGCGGGCCAGTGCTCGGTGACGATCTCGCCGTCGGCGCGGCGCACCGCCAGTCCCCAGCGGGTGTAGCCCTTCATGAGCACGCCTTCGATGACGGCCTGGCCGCCGACGGGCATGGGCGCGGGGCCCCCGCCTTCCGTTTCCGCGGCGAGAGCCGCCAGCGAGGCGGTCAGCGCCGCGAAAAACTTTTTCAGCGAAGAAAAAATCACTTTGGCGAAACTCCTTTGAAAACGCCCTCCAGCCACGGCTCCCGCTCCACCAGAAGCTCGGCCATGCGGCGCACCATCTCGCGCACTTCCCACTGCGCGCCGGAGACGAGCACGCGCTTTTCGTAGACGTCGAGCAGCGAGCGCAGGTTCAGCGTGGTGACGAAATTGGTGCAGATGCCGCCGGGCAGCGCGAAGCGCGCGTCTTCCATGGGGACGCCGGCGGCGATCAGTTCGTCGTAACTCCTCTGAGCGTCGGCCATGGCGGCCTGATAGGCGGACAACTTGTCAGGCGCGGCGGCGATCGAAGGCGGCGTGACGTACTCGAACGTCTGTCCGCGCTTTTCCGTGCCTTCGGAGACGTAGCGCTGGCTCTGCACCGACAGAGACACGCCGATGCGGTGGCGGCTGTACTGCGCCAGCAGCGTGCGCGACGCGCCGGCCACGGCGTACGTCACGGAGCAGTGCTCCAGCGTGCTGAGATGGCGGGCTTTCAGCAGGAAGTCCACCAGCTTGAGCATTTTGCTCTCGCTCTCGTCCAGATCGAAGAGCTCCTGCGGCGCCATGGCGCTGTGGCAGGTGCGCCCCGCCGTCCAGATCGTGCGCAGGAAATCGGGCGTCTTGTTGATAATTCTGATCTCCATCGTTCAAAACCTCCTTTGAACGCCGGGCGCGGAAGAAGCGCTCGAAAAACGCCCGGCATATTTATGCGGCGACGCCCCGGCGGGGCGCACAACACGGCTGAAAAAAGACGGGGCACAGGCCCCGTCTTTTTAGTCCGAACTTTCTTCTCTCTGACCGTAGTTCATGCCGGCGTACTTCTTGTTGAACTTCTCGAGGCGGCCGGCTTCGGAAACGACGCGGCTCTTCTTGCCCGTGAAGAAGGGATGGCAGGCCGAGCACACGCCGACCTTGATCTCCGGGACCGTGGCGCGGGTCGCGAAATGGTTGCCGCAGGCACAAGTCACCTGACATTCGACGTAATTGGGATGAATATCCTTTTTCATACTTTGTGCACCTCCTAGCGTACAAAGATCTTCCATTTACATTGGTAGAATGTAACACAACTTGCGCCATCGCGCAAGAGCCGCAAAGCGAAAAATCTTCCGCGCGCCGAAGGCCGGGATAAATCACAGGTGCATGACGCCGACGCCGACGCGCCCGTGATGGGCGACGGCATGGAAGGCCGCATCGCCGGCAACGGCCACGGCGAGCCACTGAGCATTGCGCACGATGGCGATCTTGGCGCCGATACTCATTTCAAGCAGGCCGCCGGGAATGAACACGTTGAACGCTTCCTGCGCCGCGTGCATGAGCGCGTGCATTTCCGCGGTGCTCTTGCACACCACGCCGCTGTTCAGCGCCGCGCCAACCAAAGCGCGGCTGGCCTTCACGGCAAGCTCGCCGGAAATGCCGCCCACTTCGGTGGCAACGCCGCACCAGCCGCAGGCGCTCAGCGCCTCCTTGATGCGGCGTTCTTCGCCGATCCCTTCCGAAAGCGCCAGATAAAGCGCCGCTTTGGCGATGTCGCCCGTATCGTTGATGCGCATGCGCACTGTCACGTCGCAGAGAGGGGGCTCCGGCGCGACGGGAGCCGTTTTATTCTCCGCTGCGCCGCCTCGCCATTCCGCTCCGGCTTCGGCAGCCTGGAGACCGACTTCGCCGTCGGCACTGGGCGCCGCCTTTTCGCCGGCCGCCATGCCGGCATCCGCAGAAAAGGCGACGGGCTCTTTTTCGTCAGGCAGCTTCTTTCTCGTAAAAATTTCGCTTCAGTTCATCCACACCCACCCTCTTTCCTTTCTCTCGAAAAAACACCTCCGCCTCTTTTTCCCATCGCAGATCCGCGCGCCGCTCCCGGCGGAACGCTATTCGGACTTGAACTCTCTTTCAAAAGACTGGCCGGAACTCATCAGCACGCCGACCATCTTCAGCTGATCGACGTTGTCGCAGATGATCTTGATGATGCCGGCGATCGGCATGGAGAGCAGCGCCCCCGCCACGCCCCAGAGCCAGCCCCAGAGCAGCAGCGAAACCAGGATCATGACCGGGCTGAGATTCATGCTGTCGCCCATCACCTTGGGCGTGATGATGTTGCCGATCGTCACCTGCACCGCCAGGATCACGCCGATCGTCATAAAGACCTGCGGCGGAATGCCGAACACAGCGCTGGCCGCCGCGGGGTAAAACTGTACGATCGAAATCAGGATCGGCGGGACCGAAGCGACGATTGAGCCGACCGTGGGAATGAAGTTCAGGAAAAACGCCAGCACGCCCCACGTCGGCGCGAAATCGACGCCGATCCAGCTCAGCCCCAGCCAGATCAGGATCCCCGTCGCGCCGCTGATCAGCGTCATCACCGAAAGGAAACGGCCGATCTGCGTCGAGATCGAATCGAGAATGTTCATGACCTGAGCGCTCTTCTGCGGGAACGCCTTGCGCATTTTATACTCCACGTAGGGACTGCCGAAGAGGATGAACATCAGAAAGACGATCACCATCACCGTCTTGGACAGGATCGTCACGATCGAACCCGACAGCGCGATGATGTAGGAGCGCAGGGCTCCCCCCCAATCCACGCCCCGCAGATAGGTGGCGGTGATGTTGTATTTGGCCGAGAATTGGTTCCAGATGGCGACGAGCTGTTCGTAATAGTTCATGAACTTGTCGGCCGAACCGGCGAACAGCTGGCTCAGGAAACTGCCCGCCTGCGACGTGATGTACAGCAGCAGCGCCAGCAGCAGAAACGTGGTTATTTCGACCGGTACCTTCAGGCGCGTCATGAAACGCACGCCCGGCGCCATCATATATGAAATGATCCAGGCGATCACCAGAGGCAGAAAGACGTTTTGCGCCGCCTGAAGCACGACCCCCACGGCAATCACGGTCAGTACGGCGACACACCCCGTTAGGATTTTGAGATCTTTCAACTTTCGCACCCCTTCTCAGAAAATAAAAATCCCCGATCTTTTTCATATTATATCCATATTCGCTCATAAAAAAAAGGACGCCTTCACAAAAAAGGCGTTCTTTTTTAGGTTTCGAATATTTCTCCGACCGTCGAGAGGCGTTTAGTCCTCCGTGAAAACGGTCTGCTCGGTCACGGGAGTCTGCAGGGCCTTGAGGGCGCGGGTGACCAGGCGGTAACGGAGCGCGAACTCCTCCTCGGGCTTCAGCGCGGGGTTGCCGAGCGGGTGAGGAATGGCGACCGTGGGGATCAGACGGTTGGCGCCGACGCTCAGGGAGATCGGCACGATCGTCAGCATGTGAACCACGGGGACGTTGGCGTTTTCCTCAATAGCTTTGACCATCGTTGCACCGCAACGAGTGCAGGTGCCTCAGGTGGAGGTGAGGATAACGGCGTCAACTTTGCCGTGCAGCTTCTTGCCGATTTCGGTGCCGAAGCGCTTGGCGTTGGCGACGCCGGTGCCGTTGCCGACGGTGGCGTAGAAATAATCGTAGAGCTTGCCGATCTTGTGTTCCTTCTCCAGCTTGCGCATCACGTCGACGGGCAGGACACGGTCGGGATCCTGATTGGCATAGGTCTGATCGTAGCCGCCGTGAGCGGTCTGATATTCGCCCTCTTTCAGGTCATCGACGCCGGCGATGCTGTACTCGCCGTAGTTCTGGGCGCTGGAGGCGGCGATGTGGTCGGGGTTGCCGAAGGGCACGATGCCGCCAGAAGTGACCAGCGCGATCGTGGCCTTGGTGACGTCCTTGAGGGCCGGCCGGGGCTCGACGCGGTCGAACACGGGCATGGCGTACTCAGTCTCGAACGCCTCGCCCTTGAGTTTGCTGATCAGCATCTTCACGGCGCGCTCGGCGCCGACTTCGTCGTAGAACTTGTTGACGCGCACGCCGCGCTCGATGTAGCCCTCTTCCTTGGGCGTGCCGAGCTTTTCGCCCTTCATCTGGCGCAGGATGATGCTGGCCATGGCGGGCACGGCCTTGCCCAGACCGCGGGCGCTGTCGGCGGCGCTGACGATGTAGGTGTACTTCTTGTACAGATCGACGCCGGGGTTCTCGACGTACATGGCGGAAACGGTGGGAATACCCAGCTTCTCGCCCACGGCCTTGCAGACGGCGCCGCAGGCGGTGCCGTAACGGCCGGCGTTGAAGGCGGGGCCGGCGACAAAGCCGTCGGCGTTGTACTTCTTCACGGCCTCGACCACGAAGTCGGAAGCGGCATCCATGTTTTCGGCGAAATAGGAGTCGCCGCAGATGATGGTGGCGACGATTTCGGCCTCGCCCTTGAAAGCGTTCTTCAGAGCCATACCGGGGCCGACGACGCCTTCGCGCACTTCGGGCGCGATGTCGGCCTTTTCTTCTCCGCCGATGCCGGCGAAGAACTGGTTGATATAATGAACTACTTTATAAGTCATAAGTTCCCCTCCTTAAGAGTCTGTCCCTGGCAAAAGGGATCGCGCGTCTTGGCCGCGAACTAGATCGTGTAAGCGCCCAGTTTGGTGAAACCGACTTCACTGGTGGCGCCGGTGATGATCTGGATCTCGGCGAAGATGCTGCCGTCTTCCTTCAGCGAGCCGAAGAAACCGCCCGCCATGACGTCGGCGAACTGGGTGTCGCCGATGATTCTGTCCATCGGAGGCAGGGTGATGGTGGCATTGGCGTTGCCGGCGGTGACGCAGGCGTTGCCCTCGGGGCAGGTGTCGGCCAGAGACTGGGAGGCGCCGTCGCGGTTGGCGTACTCGTCGGTGACGAGGACCGTCTTGATGCCCTTGCGCTCGCACTTCCAGCAGTTCATGACCAGGTCGGCGTCGGGATTGCCGAAGCCTTCCTCGGAGATGACGGCCGCGTCGGCGCCAAGAGTCTGGGCCAGCTTGACGGCGTAGGAGCTGCTGCGCTTCTTGTCGGCCAGCGTCACGTTCTCGTTGGTGATGACGACGCCGATGAAGTTCAGATCCTTGCCGTGGTGCTCGTAAAGGCTCTTGATGATGGGGTTGTTCAGATGCACGTAGGTGCTGTTCTTGTCGCAGGCGGACACACAGTTGCCGGAGCAGATGGCGCCGTCCATGACTTCGGTGGCGTTGATCACCGAGGGGATGATCTTCTTGGCGTCGACGCCGTAGACGTAGGTGTCGTGAAGCAGGCCCTGGGTCTGCAGCATGTAGATGTAGACGACCTTGGGAAGCTCGGGATAGGCGGCCAGGGCGTCCTTGTAGCAGGGAGCCTCATAGCTCTCGACCTTGTCGGCCGTGAATCCGGCCTTCTTGATCTGCTGGGCGATGAAGACGGCGGCCTTCAGGCCGGCCATGCGGCAGCTCGTCTCACGGTTGTGGTTCTCGAGCCCCTCGACGGGGTTCAGGACCAGAACGATGTTCTTGGTCTTGGAGAACGGCGTGAATTCGGCGCCGGGGCCGGACATGTCGACGATGCCCTCCTGCGGGGCGATGAGGCGGCCGGTGGTGACCACGGCGGCGCCGTCGAGGACCAGCGTGGAACCTTCGCCGACGGTGTCGACGTCGCCGATCATGCCGGGGAACACCTCGTTGGTCCCCTCGATCTTGCAGCGGGGTTCGACGACGTCCTTCACGGGCATGATGCGGGTCTTCTCGCCCGGATGGGCCAGTTCCACATCGACGCTGGCGAGACGATCGTCATCCATCAGATGGTCGATGATGGCCTTCTTGTTGATGGTGAGCACCCCGCCTTTGACGGAGAATTCCTCCCCAAACGCGATCTTGTCAATCTTTACCTTATGGAGTTCAAGCTTCAAGATAACTCCTCCCTTCTAAATGTTACCCATGCCCCTCCTCGGGGCACTGATGCCGGAAAATCCGGCGGCGCGCGGTACCTGTATCGTTTAGATCATGGCCAGAAGGGATTCCACGCTCTGCCCAGCGGAGGGAACCGCTCCGTGCCCGGATAAAACGCTAGTGGATCAGATTGCTCTTGAGAAGCGTCTCCTTCATCAGCTCGAAGTCGATCTCGGAACAGTCCGCAGCCATCCGGGGCGGCGTCTGCGCCGGCGTCAGCGGCTGGGGATCGTTCGCGTAGACGAGCCCGGCCTCTTCGATCAGACCCAGGCCGTATTCGTCGAAACCCGCGTTTTCGTCTTTTTTGAGCAACAGCGTGCGGAACGGCTGCTGGTGCGGACGGAAGTTGCCGTACAGAGGATGGTTTTGCAGGGCCCATCCTTTGTGGATCAGGTCGCGCCCGGCCGCGATGACGTCTTTTCCGGCGCCGGCGACGAACCGCACGGGCAAATCGGCGCGGTCTTCATAGCGCGGATTGTTCGTAAGCAAAATAAAGCGACAGGGCATCACGCTCACCTCTTTGGTGGTCATGAGTCTCTGTCGTACGATTTGCACGTATATTCAGAGCGGCGTCCGCTCGGGATCCTTTGTGCCTGAGAGTTTCCGCAATGAAAAAACGTTTTGCGTTGCCCCTTCGGCGTCCGCCCCTCATAAAACGAGGCGGAATCTCTCTCCCGAATTTCTCTCGCCATGTTCATTTTACAACCAACGAGAAAAAGATCAAGTTTTTTACGATCGATCAGTAATGTTTTTTATGAAAGAGGAGCCGATCTAAAAGTACGAGGAATACACTAAAACCGCAAAAAGGCAAATTTATTTTGTGCAATTTAAACAAACGTCTCGAAAGAGAAAATCTTCTTGCGGCATTCTGTCACAACATAAAGATTTACGACCTTTATTTTTCATTCAAAAATACAAGCTCATCCACGAAAAAAATCCCCGCAGCGGAAACTCCATCCGCGCCGATTTCCGGTCCCCGCCAACGCAAAAGCCCGCGCGTTTTCCCGCGCGGGCTCCTTTTCGTTGGTCAAGGTTATTCGCAGAGCTTCTTGACGTTCTCTTCGATCTGCTCGATGGTGACCGTGTCACCGCTGAGACGGGCCACTTCGGCGCCGTCCTTGAAGAACAGGAACGAAGGGAGGCTCATGACCTTGAGGGCCATGGCGACGCGGCGGCCGCCGGCGATGTTGACCTTGCACAGATCGACCTTGTCGGCATATTTCTCGGCGAGAGCTTCGACGCTGGGCATCAGGGCAAGGCAATGAGTGCACTTGGGGCCCCAGAAATCCATAAACATGGGTTTGTTTTTGCTGGCTTCGATTGCCGCTTCATACGTCTCTTTCGTAAGTTCGACTGCCATAGTAAATCCACTCCTTGAAAGGTGTTTTTGTCCGCGCAGTTCATGCGGCCTTTACCGTCTCATTTTAACGCCAGAATCGGCTACGTCAATGACGCAAAATGAACAATATATAAACGTCTCAAAGTTCAAACATGCAACAAATTGGAAAAACGTTTCGGACGGGACGCGGCTGCCGTGCGGCGAAAACGTTTCGCCGTTGTATAATTGACGAAGAGTCTCAGAAAAAGGGGGGCGGACAGATGTGTCTCGCAGTGCCTCACAGAATTGAAGAACTTTGCGGCGACGGCAGCGCGATCGCTTCGGCCGGCCCGATCCGCCGTTCGATCCGCGTCGACCTGCTGGACGCGCCGGCCGTTGGGGATCTCGTGCTGGTGCACGCCGGTTTCGCCATCGAAAAAGTCGACGAACGCGACGGCGCCGAACTGGAAGCGCTCTGGGCCGAAATTCGGGAAGGCGCCGGCGATGCAGGGCAGCTTCCTTTCTAGCGCCGCGCGGACGCTGGCGGAACTGGCCCGGCGCACGGGCCCGGTCAGGCTGATGGAAGTCTGCGGCACTCACACGGTGTCGATCTTCCGCAGCGGCCTGCGTTCGCTGCTGCCGGAAGACGTCGCCCTGCTTTCCGGCCCCGGCTGCCCGGTCTGCGTCACCGATCAGGCCGACGTCGACCAGGCCATCGCGGCGGCCTCGCTTCCCGGCGTGACGCTGTGCAGCTACGGCGACATGCTCCGCGTTCCCGGACGGGGCGGCTCGCTGCGCGAAGCGGCGGGCCGCGGCGGCGACGTGCGCGTCGTCATGAGCGCCATGGACGTGATCCCGCTGGCGCTGAGCGAGCCGCGGCGCGAATTCGTTTTTTTCGCCATCGGCTTCGAGACGACCACGCCGCAAACGGCCCTGCTTCTTCAAGAAGCGAAACGCCTCGGCGTCGGCAACGTTTCCGTACTGGCCGAGCATAAAAGGGTCCTTCCCGCGCTCGAGCTGCTGGCGCAGGACCCGCAGATCGGCGTGAAGGGTTTCCTGCTGCCGGGGCACGTCTCGAGCATCATCGGGCTGGAACCTTACGGGATCCTGGCCGAAAAGTACCGCGTCGCCTGCGCCGTGGGAGGCTTCGAAGGAGAGCAGATCCTGTTGGCGCTGTGCGCGCTGCTTTCGCAGATCGTAGGCGGCGAACCGCGCATCGTCAACGCCTATCCGAGCGGCGTGCGCGATCGCGGCAATCCGCGTGCCCGGGCGTTGATCGACGAATGTTTTACGCCCTGCGACAGCGTCTGGCGCGGGCTGGGGACGATCCCGCAGTCGGGGCTGAAATTGCGCGCGCCCTATGCGTGTCGCGACGCCCGCGCCAAGCTGGCGCTGCCGCCGGCCGTCAACGTTCCCATTCCCGGCTGCCGTTGCGGCGAGGTGCTGCGCGGCCGTCTCGCGCCGCCGCAGTGCGCCCTTTTTGGAAAAAACTGCACGCCGCAGGAACCCGCCGGTCCCTGCATGGTCTCGTCGGAAGGAAGCTGCGGCGCGTGGTACCGTTACGGCCGCCGGGGAGGAAGACTATGAGCGAACTGATCTCGTTGGGCGAAGGAAGCGGCGGCCGCCTTACGGCCGATCTCGTCGCCTCCGTGATAAAGAACTTCGCCGCCTGCGACGGCCAGAAAGGCGGCTGCGAAGACTGCACGTTTATAGAAGGGAATCTGGCCGTCACCACCGACGGCTTCACGGTCTCGCCGCGGTTTTTCCCCGGCGGCGACATGGGACACCTGGCCGTCTGCGGCGCCACGAACGACCTGGCGGTGCGCGGCGTCAGGCCGCAGTGGCTGACGCTGGGCATGATCATCGAGGAAGGGCTGCCGCGCGCGGAATTGCTGCGCCTCGTTCGGAGCGCCGCCCGGCAGTGCGAAGCCCTCGGCGCGACGCTGGCGGCCGGCGACACGAAAGTGGTGCCTCGCGGCGCCTGCGAGGGCGTATTTTTCAACGTCACCGCCCTCGGCCGTGCCGTCACGCCCCGGCCGCTGGGCATGAACCGCCTGCAGCCCGGCGATGCGTTGATTCTCTCCACCCCGCCGGGCCGCCACGGCGCGGTCATCGCCGCGCTGCGCTACGGGCTCGACCGCGGCGGCCTGGAAAGCGACTGCGCCGCCCTCTGGCCCCTGCTGGGACCGCTGCTGCCGCTCGACGGCCTGCGCTGCATGCGCGACTGCACGCGCGGCGGCCTCGGCACCGTGCTCTGCGAATGGGCCGAAGCCACAGGCCTCGGCATGGAGATCGAAGAGGAACGCCTCGCGCTCCATCCATCCGTCGCCGCCATCTGCGACATCCTCGGTTTCGATCCGCTCTACCTCGCCAGCGAAGGCTGCGCCCTGATCGCCTGCGCCCCGGCAGAAACGGAAATCGCGCTCGCACGGCTCCGCCGTCACCCGCTGGGGCGCGACGCCGCCCTTATCGGCGCCGTCACGGCGGAACATGCCGGACTCGTGGGGCTGAAGACCCGGCTCGGCGGCTCCCGCATCGTCGACATGCCTGTCGGCGAGATCCTGCCGCGAATCTGCTGACAGATTTCCTTCCGACGCGCGCCTTCCGACAGCGAACGGCGCGCCGGTGAACGATTTTTCACGCGCGATGTTCCACGTGGAACAATTGAAGCCGCTGAAAGCCGATAATCCAGTTTTCATCGGCCTTTGACTGCCTTTCATTTTTCCTATGCCGCAAAAAAGACTCCCTGCGCACAGGGAGTCTTTTTTTATGATCACATCAATCCCTGGATCAGGATCGCCAGGATCAGCAGCGGCAGCACGAACTGGAAATAAGGTTTGAAGCGGCGGCTCATCTTGATGCCCGCGCCCTTGTTGCACTCCGCCAGATATTTGTCGAAGCCCCAGCCCCATTTCGTCACGCAGAACAGCAGATAGATCAGAGACCCCAGCGGCAGCAACAGGTTGCTGACGACGAAATCCTCGCTGTCGAGCACGTCGCGCGAGCCGAGAATGCGCACGTCGCTCCACAGATTGTAGCCCAGCACGCAGGGAACGCTGGTCACGAGCACGAAGGCGCAGTTGAACCACACGGACTTGGCACGCGACCAGCCGAAGTTGTCCATGCAGGCGGCCAGGATATTTTCGAACACGGTGATCACCGTCGAGAAGCTGGCGAAGGTCATGAACAGGAAGAACAGCGAGCCCCACAAGCGGCCTCCCTCCATGTTGATGAAGACCTTGGGCAACGTGATGAAAATCAGCGACGGGCCGGCGTCGGGCTGCACGCCGAAACTGAAGCAGGCTGGAAAGATGATCAGCCCCGCCATGAACGCCACGAAAGTATCGAGCGCCACGATGCGCACGGCCTCGCCGGTGAGAGTGAACTGATCCGACATGTAGCTGCCGAAGATCTCCATCGAGGCGATGCCGAGACTGAGCGTGAAGAACGACTGGTTCATGGCCGCCATGATCACGTTGCCGAGCCCGGAAGCCTTCATGCGCGTCACGCTGGGCAGCAGATAAAAGCGCGCCCCTTCCCCGGCGCCCGGCAGCAGCAGACTGTGCACCGCCAGCACCACGATCAGCGCCAGCAGACCGAGCATCATCCACTTGGTGACCTTCTCCAGCCCTTTCTGCATCCCCATGGAACAGACCAGAAAGCCGCCGATCACCGTCAGCGCCATGCACAGCGCCATCTCCTCGGGATCGCCGAGCATGCCGCCGAAAACGCCGTTCACGTTCTCGGCCGCCATGCCGTCGAACGTGCCGAAAGTGAACTTGAAGAAGTACGACAGCATCCAGCCGGAAACCGTCGTGTAGTACATCATCAGCAGATAGTTGCCCGCCACGCAGAACCAGCCGTGCACGTGCCATTTGCTGCCGGCCGGTTCCAGCGTCTCGTAGCCCTTGACGGCGCTCTTGCGGCTGCCGCGCCCCACGGCCAGCTCCATCGTCAGCACGGGAATGCCCATGCAGACCAAAAACAGCAGGTAGAACAGCACGAAAATGCCGCCGCCGTTCTGCCCCACCAGCCAGGGATACTTCCACACGTTGCCGATGCCGATCGCGCAGCCGGCGCTGACCAGGATGAAACCGATCCTCGACTTGAAACTCTCTCTTTCCATATCCTTCGCTCCTCAGACGACAAGTTTTTCAGACGCGGCGGGAAAGCGCCCGCCGTTTTTTCTGAAAAGTTAGCGGCATTATAGCACACTTGACGAGCGTGCGAGGATATTTTTTTCATAATTCAGCACATTGCGAGAATATAACGAAAAAACAGCGGCAATGAAACGACGCCTGCGGAAGGCGGCGCGGCCGGGGCGACCTCAAGAACCCCGCCGATTGAAGTGATTCGGATTTCCGGATTTCATTAAAACGGAACCGGCGCGTTTTTTCCTCACGTTCGCGGCAAACGCCGATTTTTTTCCCGATGCAGGGCGTCACTCCGTGAACCAGTTGCGCCACCTTCGCATCTCGTATCCCTGCACGTTCCCGCGGCTCAGACGCTCGATGGCCCAGTCCATCCGGCGCAGCAGGAGCGCCTTGTGCTCCGGCAGACGCCCCTTCAGCGGAAAGGCGTTGGTCTTGTGGGTCCCATCGTAGACAGTCGGTATCTCCAGCAGCGAGAGAAGACGCCGCCCCTCGCCCAGAGCCTCGAGCGGCCGAAGCCGTTTGAACTCGCCCGCCCGCACGCGCTCCGCCAGACGAGCTCCCCTGAACAGCACCAGGTTCACCACCGTCAGCTCGAAGGGACGCGCTCCGTTCAGCAGGCTTGCCGTCTCGGCAATGTGCTCGTCGGAAAGAGCCCGTCCCCCCAGCCCCAGGATGACGTAGACTGAATAGCTTATCCCGGCGGCGTCGAGCTTCCTCATGGCCTCGGCGTTCCCGGCGCGCCCCACGCCCTTCTCGTGATAGCGGAGCACCCGCTCCGACCCCGACTCGATCCCCAGACACAGGCGGTCATATCCGGCCGCGTGCAGGGTCTCAAGCTCCTCCGCCGACTTTTTCATCACGTCGTCCGCCCGCGCGAAGCAGGAGACGGACTCGCACTCGGGAAAGGCGCCGCGCAGCTCCCCGGCGATCCACAGCAGTTTCTCCGCGGGCAAAAAGAATGGGTTCCCTCCGGACAAAAGACAGCGCCGCACGGGCCGGCGGTCGTATTTGTGGAGAAAACGCAATTTCCCGACCTTGTCCCGTATCTCCGGACAGGAAAGCTCCCGGTAGGCCAGCCCGTGGTTCAGGTCGCAGAAAAGGCAGCGGCCGTAGCTGCACCCCACGGTGACGGGAAGCTGCACGGAGCGGGATTCCGCCATCGGCACGTAGTAAAAGGCGCCATACTCTTTGTAAAGCTCTTTTCTGAGCCGGGCCGCAGCCTCGACGAAATTGCGGTCCATGCCGTCAGGCCCCGTCTCCCGGCGGAAGCCCCCCGACACTTGCGCTGCGCTTGACACCGGCGCGCCTCAGGCCACGGAGCCTACGAACTTGCGCACTCTCGGGTTATCGCCGCCGAAGATCTCCTGTGGAGTTCCTTCAAGGGCGATTCCCCCGTTGTCCATGAACAGGACGCGGTCCGAGATCTCCTGCGCGAAACGCATTTCGTGCGTCACGATGAGCATCGTCATGCGATGCTCCGAGGCCAGCTGCCGGATGACTTCCAGCACCTCGTTGACCAGTTCGGGATCGAGGGAAGAAGTGGGCTCGTCGAAGAGCATGACTCTGGGCCTGACGGCCATGGCCCTGCCAATGCCGATCCGCTGCTGCTGTCCGCCCGACAGGTGGGCCGGATAGACGTCGCGCTTCTCGAACAGTCCGATGACCTTCAAGATCCTCTCAGCCTCTTCCCTGGCCTCGCCGCAGGGAATCTTCTGCACCTGCGTCATGGGTTCCATGATGTTTTCAAGCGCCGTCTTGTTGCGGAACAGGTTGTAGTTCTGGAAGACCATCGCGGCCTTCCTGCGCAGCGCGTAAACGTCCCTGCGGCGGCTCCGGGAAGCGTCCACGCTGACGCCATCGATGGCGATCACTCCCGCGGTGGGACGTTCCAGATAGTTGACGCATCGCAGCAGGGTGGATTTACCCGTTCCCGAAGGGCCGATGATCGAGATGATCTCGCCCTCTGCGACCGAAAGACTGACGTCCTTCAGGACCTCGAGCGCGCCGAAGCTTTTTTTCAGCCCGGAGACCGTCAATATGGGCAGCCGGCTCATCTACCGCCCCTCCTGCACGTAGGGCCTGTTCATGTAGCGCTCCAGCAGCGACTGGGCGTAGGAGACGAGGGCGAGGATGACCCAGTAGATGATCAGCAGGGCGATGAATCCTTCCAGATAGCGGTACGTCAGGTTGACCTCGTTTTTGGCGCACGACGTCATGTCCATCACGCCGACGGTGAAGGCCAGCGACGTGGACTTGAACAGGTTGGCGAACGAATTGACCATGCCCGGCACGGCGACGCGGGCCGCCTGAGGGATCACGATGCGGCGGATCGTCTGCCACGGCGTCATGCCGATGGAGATTCCCGCTTCGAACTGCCCTTTGTCCACCGAACTGATCGCGCCGCGGATGTTCTCGCCCATGTAGGCTGCGAAACTGAGCGAGAGCACGATGACGACCGCCCAGAAGCTGGACAGCCCCCTGACGGCCGCGGAGATCTGCGCAAAGCCGTAATAAAAGACGAAGAGCTGCGCGATGAAGGGCGTGCTGCGGAAAAACGACGTGAACACGACGGAAAACTGCTTCAGCACGGGAATATTGTAGTATCGCGACGCCGCCAGGACAAAGCCGAGCAGCACCGCGAAAATGAGCGAGACGAACGCCATCGAAACCGTGTTTTTGAATCCCGAAAAGATGATGGTGAACATCCGTAAAAAATAGTCGAACTGAAAAACCATGCGCGCTTTCCCCTCTTTTCGATAAACCGCCAAAATGCGGCAGGCGTCATTTTTCAGAATGCCTGCCGCATCGTCCGGGAACAATCTTTTACGAAAACGCTACTTCGAATGAGCAGCCTGGTAGTCCTTGGCCGGTTTCGTTTCCATCACGTCCACGCCGAACCATTTTTTGCACAGCCCGGCATAGCTGCCGTCGTCAATCATCTGAGTCAGAGCTTCGTTTGCCAGCTTCAGAAGCGCCTGCCCTCGCTCGGTGCGGGCGAACGGGTAGGCGTTGACTTCGGTGTAGATGGGATTGTCCAGATCGACAAACTTCAGCTTGAGCGCGGGATTTCGCTTTAGTTCGTAAGGCAGCTCGATAAACGCGCTAGGGCAGGCGTCGATACGTCCGACCGACACTTCGGAGAAAATCTTCTTATCGGACTCGTACACAAATTTTTTCACCTTGTTGTCGGGATCCAGCGCCGCGACAAACTCGTTCATAGCGCTTCCCTCAGCCAGCGCGATCGTTTTCCCCGCCATATCCTTCCACGATTTGATCTCTTCATTGGATTCGGCCACGGTCAGAAAGTATGGGCTGAAGAAAAACGGCCGCGAAAAGTCATATTTCTGCTGGCGCGCCGGCGTGATGCTGATCTGCTTGGCAACCGTATCGACCCGGCCAAGATCGAGCTCGGCAAAAGTGGCGGGGATGTCGAACCTCAAAAACTCAACATCGTAACCAAATCTTTTTCCAATCGCTCGCCACAATTCAATTTCAAAACCAGACCATTCCTTCGTAGCATCATCATACATAGTAAAGGGCGCGTAAGTTCCAGGCGTCGCCACGCGGATCACCTTGTCTTCCGCGGCGAAGGCGACGGCGCCCAAAATCGTCGTCACGACAGCCGTCAGAGCGACCAACAGTTTCCTGTTCATGAACATCATTTCCCTTCTCTAAAAACTGCGGCGCTTTAGCGCGCCAGCGTCTCCCGATATTCCTTCGCCGGTTTCGTCTCCATCACGTCGAGACCGAACCATTTCTTGCACAGCTCCGCGTAGCTGCCGTCCGCGATCATCCGAGTCAGAATCTCGTCCGTCAGCTTCAGGAGCATCTGCCCTCTCTCGGTGCGGGCAAACGGATAGGCGTTGATTTCCGTATAAATGGGGTTTTCGACGTCTACGGACTTGAGCTTCAGCTCGGGATTCTTCTTCAGACGGTACGGCAGGATCAGGTACGCGAACGGATACGCGTCGACGCGCCCCATCGCGGTCTCGTGCAGCGCGCTGTTGCCCGACTCGTAGATGGCTTTTTTCACCTTGTTGTCGGGATCGAGCGCGGCGACGAACTCGTTCATGGCGCTGCCTTCCCGAAGGGCGAGCGTTTTGCCCTCCATATCCTTCCAGGATTTGATCTCGTTGTTGTCCTCTCGCACGGTCAGACAGTAGGGACTGAAGAAAAAGGGCTGCGTGAATTCGTATTTCTGCCGACGGGCCGGAGTGATGCTGATCTGTTTGGCTACGGTGTCGGCGCGCCCGAGATCCACCTCGGCGAAAGCGGCCGGCGTGTCGATGTGGATAAACTGGATCCGATAACCCGTCTTTTCGCCGATCGTCCGCCACAGTTCGATCTCAAAACCCGACCATTCCTGAGTCAGCTCTTCGTACATGGTGAAGGGCGCGTAGTTGCCGGGCGTGGCCACGCGGATCACCCGCTCTTCTGCGCCGTTTCCCGCGGCGGAAGCGCCCAGCGAAGCGCCGAAGACAAAGAACAGCATGACGGACAGGACAGAAACAAACTTCTTTTTCACAGCCTTTTCCTCTATATTTTATGATGTTTATTCCTATCAGGAATTCTAGTTTAAAGCCGTTAGCCTGTCAAGAGCGGCGTCCTTTTCGAAAAGCGGAGGGCGGCGGCGCGATAAAATGTGGACGGAAGCCGGCTGGCTTCCGTCCACATCCACGCTGCAAAAACAAAAAAACGGGCCCTCAGCAACCGCTGAAAGCCCGCAAACGTTCTGGCTCCTCGAGCAGGACTTGAACCTGCGACCTAGTGATTAACAGTCACCCGCTCTGCCGACTGAGCTATCGAGGAATTTTATGGAGGCGGCACCCAGATTCGAACTGGGGATAAAGGATTTGCAGTCCTCTGCCTTACCACTTGGCTATGCCGCCGGTCTCTTCACGTCGAAAATGGAGCGGAAGACGGGATTTGAACCCGCGACCCCAACCTTGGCAAGGTTGTGCTCTACCCCTGAGCTACTTCCGCATCGGATGGTGGCGAGACCCAGAATCGGACTGGGGACACGGGGATTTTCAGTCCCCTGCTCTACCAACTGAGCTATCTCGCCGTGCATGGCGGGGCTGAAGAGACTCGAACTCTCGACCTTCGGCGTGACAGGCCGACGCTCTAACCGACTGAGCTACAACCCCGTTTGGATGGTGGGCGATACAGGGATCGAACCTGTGACCACCTGCTTGTAAGGCAGGCGCTCTTCCGCTGAGCTAACCGCCCCTGTATGCCGCCTCGCTAGCACGAGGAAGATTCTATCATCATGCTTTGGACCTGTCAAGTTCGGTTTCGCAAAAACGCCGGGCTCGAGGCGCGCTCAGCCTTCTCTTTCGGCCAGCAGACGCGCCGCAGAGCCGCCCATGAACGTTTCTTTTTCCCGCTCGTCCAGGCCGCAGCTCTGCAGCCGCGACGCGAAGCGCTCGCGGTCCAGGATCGGCCAGTCGGTGCCGTACAGCATCTTGTCCAGCGCGCCGGCGGCCTTCGCCGCGGCAAGCACGCGCGCGTCGTACAGGAACGGCCAGGCGGCCGTGTCGTAGCGGGCGTTTTTGAGCGCAAGTCTCATCTCCGGCATGGTCTCGTACAGCCAGAGGCCGCCGCCGAAGTGGGCGAAGATCACCTTCACGCCGGGATGGTTCAGGCAGAACGCCGCCGCCTCTTTCGGCCCGACGTTGCCCTTGCCGTCGTAATCGTGCCCCACCGGTTCGGCGGTATGGACGTTGAGCAGCAGCCCGCGTTCCTCCAGCACGGCGGCCAGCCGCCACGTCTGCCGCCGGTCGCCGAGGTCGAAATTCTGCCCCTGCGGGAACAGTTCGCCGACGCCGATCAGCCCGGCGTCGGCGCAGCGCTCCGCTTCGGCGGCAAAGCCCCGCGTCAGCGGCGAGATCGAGGCGAAGCCCTTCAGGCGGCCGGGGTAGCGGCGCACGGCGTCGATCACGTAATCGTTGCAGATCGCGCACAGTCCCGGGTCGCGGAACGCGAAGCCGAAGATCCACGACTGATCGACGCCCGTTTCGTCCATGCGCTGGATCAATTGCTCCGCCGTGCCCCATTTATGGACCTTGTTGTGGGTGAGCAGATCGAAGTGAGGCTCTTTTTTCGAGATCAGTTCCCGATCTCTGACAAACTGTTCGGGGTACACGTGAACGTGCACGTCGATTACCGGGCTCATGAGCATTCCTCCTCGCCGTTTCGCCCGCATCATAACAAAAAAAACGGGATCCCGCCAGCAGCGGGATCCCGTTTTTCAGACGTATTTTTTTTCGCAGCGGACGATTAAGCGAGCACGACGGTCGCGCCGGTGCCTTCGAACTGCTTGACGAGAGCTTCGGCGTCTTCCTTGGACAGGCCTTCCTTGATGGGCTTGCCGGGGTTCTCGACAAAATCCTTGGCGTCCTTGAGGCCAAGGCCGGTGACTTCGCGGACGACCTTGATGACCTGGAGCTTCTGGGCGCCGACTTCCTTCAGCACCACGTCGAACTCGGTCTTCTCCTCGGCGGCGGGAGCGGCGGCGCCCGGAGCGGCGGCGCCGGCGGCCATCATCACGGGAGCGGCGGCGGAAACGCCGAACTTCTCTTCGAGGGCCTTCACAAGGTCAGCCAGGTCAAGAACGGACATGCTTTCAATCGCGGAAATGATCTCATCTTTGGTCATAATAATTTTCCTCCTCGGGAAATTTGTTCAGACGGCTTTCATCAAGCCGCCGGTTTTTCAATCGTTCGCGCGCAAAACGCGCTTACGCTGCGTTTATGCGGCTTCCTTTTTCTTGTCGGCGATCGCGGACAGCGCGGTAACGAGGCCGCGGGGCAGGCCGGACAGAACGGTAACAAGGCCGCGAAGCGGGCTGGCGATGGAGCCGACCGCCTTGGCGACGAGTTCTTCGCGGGAGGGCATGGAGGCCAGAGCCTTGACGTTGTCGAGCCCCAGCAGGTTCTTTCCCATCACGCCGCCCTTGATGACGAACGCGGCGTTTTCCTTCACTTCGCTGAAATCCTTGATGGCCTTGGCGACGGCGGGACTGTTGGCGGCGGCGACGACGTACAGGTTGGGCCCTTTCATCATCTTCACGTCCTTGGCCAGTCCCACTTCGTCGAGAGCGATCTCGGCAAGCCGGTTGCGGGCAACTTTGGCCTGGCCGCCGGCGGCGCGGATCGCCTTGCGGAGCGCGGAAGCCTGAGCCACCGTCAGACCGCGGTATTCGGCGACGAAAACCGCCTCGGCGCCGTTGAACAGCTCTTTCAGTTCGGCAACCTGATCGACTTTATACTGTGCGGGCAAATCGATTCACCTCCTCAAATAAAAAATCTTCCCCGCCTCCGCAGGCAGGGAAGATTGAACGCCCAAATACGCGCGCGCGGCGCGGCATGAAGTCGTTTTACATTCCGAACCTCGGTGGGCGGCAAGCCTTTGTACCCGAAGGTACCCACTGTCTTAAGTTCACAGTTGTGGATTATACCCGAAGGGATAAAAAAAATCAACCCCTCGCTTTCGCGAGGGGTTGACGAAGGGCGCAACCTTATTCGGCGACAGCCGCGCAGATTTTTTCCGCGTCGGCGGCGTCGATGCGCACGCCCAATCCCATGGACGTGGACAGCGTCAGGGACTTCACGTAAGCGCCCTTGACGGCGACGGGACGGGATTTGAGCACCGCGGCGTAATAGGCCTTGACGTTCTCGAGGATCTTGTCCTTGCCGAAGCTGGCCTTGCCGATGGCGTTGTGCAGGATGCCGAACTTGTCGACGCGATACTCGACGCGGCCGGCCTTGATCTCCTTGACGGTCGAGCCGACGTTGGCCGTGACCGTGCCGGCTTTGGCGCTGGGCATCAGCCCGCGGGGGCCGAGCACTTTGCCGAGAGGCCCGATGAACTTCATCATCTCGGGCGTCGCGACGACGGCTTCGAAGTCCATCCAGCCGCCCTTGATCTTGTCGACCAGATCGGTGCTGCCGACGTAATCGGCGCCCGCTTCCTGGGCTTCCACGTTCTTGTCGGTGGAAGTCAGGACGACGACGCGTTTCGTCTTGCCGGTGCCGTTGGGCAGGCCGACGGTGCTGCGGACCTGCTGATCCGCCTGACGGGGATCGACGTTCAGACGGACGTGGATTTCCACGCTCTCGTCGAACTTCGCGTTCGCGGCCGAAAGGGCCAGCTCAATGCCTTCCTCGAGGCCGTACGCTTTGAGGGGCTCCAGCTTCTTGAGAAGCTCGGCGCGTCTCTTGCCAATCTTTGCCATTGTGTTTTTCCTCCTTGTGGTGATAACGGCTTTCGCCTTCCACGATGCGCTTTGCAGCGGCTACTCGGTGACGTCGACGCCCATCGAACGGGCGGTGCCGGCCACCATGGCGGCGGCGGCTTCCACGTCGTTGGCGTTCATGTCGGGCAGCTTGACCTTGGCGATCTCCATGACCTGGGCCATCGTCAGCTTCGCGACCTTGCTCTTGTTCGGCGCGCCCGATCCCTTTTCGATTCCCGCAGCCTTACGGATCAGAACGCTTGCAGGCGGTGTCTTGAGGATGAAGGAGAAGCTTCTGTCCGCGTAAACGGTCAGCACGGCGGGGATGATCATCCCCGGCTGAGACGCCGTTTTCGCGTTGAACTGCTTCACGAACTCCATGATGTTCACACCGTACTGGCCAAGCGCGGGTCCCACGGGCGGCGCAGGTGTGGCTTTGCCAGCGGGCAGCTGGAGTTTGACCACGCCAATGACTTTCTTTGCCATACTTAAAGACTCCTCTCGCTAACGCGCAGATTTAGTGAGCCCGTTTCCATCCCCAAGGGACGGCGGCGGACTTATTTATCAGAGCTTTTCCAGCTCTGCATAATCCATTTCGATTTCAGTGTCGTGCCCGAAGACGTTGGCGCTGAATTTCACCTTGCCCTTGCCGGGCGAGATCTCCGTCACGGGCCCCTCCATGCCGGTCAGAGGACCGGTCGCCACGCGGACGCGGTCGCCGATTTCGCAGTCGATCTCGACCTTGGGCGCCGGCGCGGCCTCTTTCTCGCCGATCTTGACGAGGATTTCGTCGATCTCGCTGTCGGTGATCGGCAGCGGATGGTTGCCGGCGCCGATGAACCCCGTCACGCCGGGCGTGTGACGCACGACATACCACGACTGCTCGTCCATGATCATCTCCACCAGCACGTAGCTGGGGAAGAGTTTATGGGAAATGCGTCGCGACTTTCCATCCTTGACAACGACTCGTTCTTCCGTCGGCACGAGAACGCGGAAGATCTTGTTCTCCATGCCCATCGAAGCAATCCGCTGGTCCAGGTTGGCTTTGACCTTGTTTTCATATCCAGAATAGGTCTGGACAGTGAACCATTCGTGTTTTTTTTCGGTCATAGTAAAAAAGGGACCCGAAAAACATCGGCCCCCTGAACCTCCCTGCAATGGAATTGGATGCCCGGCAAAAAGATCCTATCCAAGAATCTTTGAAAAAACTCCCGTCAGGATCAGATCGACGATCCCGAGATACGTCGCCACAAGGAGCGTTACAAAGATCACGACCAGAGTAGAATACCAGACTTGCTGTTTGCCAGGCCAAGTGATCTTGTTGAGTTCGGCGCGCGCTTCGCGAAGCGTGTTTTTGAGCTTATCCACAACCTTGGCCCCCTATTCTTTTTGTTTTGGTCACAATATAAATGGCAGGCCCGGAAGGATTCGAACCTTCAACCCTCGGTTTTGGAGACCGACGCTCTACCAATTGGAGCTACGGACCTGCGACAACCTGGAATTATACACTACTTGCTCTCTTTGTGCAAGGTGTGCTTTCTGCAGTGCTTGCAGTACTTGTTCAGCTGAAGTTTGCCGTCCATGTTCTTCTTGTTGATGAAGGTCACGTAGTTGCGGTTTTTGCATTCAGTGCATGTAAGGCCGATCTCGTCTGCCATGACGTGCACCCCCTCTCAATGAAAAAAAATTCCGGGAAAAATCCTCCCGCCGTTCAGAGCAGGAGGATTTTTTCTTTAAAAGTTCTTACCTATTAAAGACTTCAAGACGCAGGGAAA
>NZ_ADFP01000083.1 GCF_000177335.1 Pyramidobacter piscolens W5455 | reverse complement strand
AGTGCTTCCACTTTACACCCGGCGGCGGGAAGACTCTTTCAGGCATGACGCTATTCCATTGCTTTTACCTTGCCGCCATTGCGTTTACTCTGAAAATCTGTGCGCCGATCTTAAAATTTTTCTAAATCTAGCACTGATTTATAGAAAAAAATCTTGACATGAGTTTTTTTTCAGATATAATCCAGACATATCAACAAGAAAAAATTATAAATCCTGAGGCGATTCCATGAATCCTATCGAGACTCAATACTCTGTACGTGACGACGGACATTATGTTCCCGCTATGGAAGTTGGCGGAACATATTACATTTCCGGACAGCTTTCCATCAATCCTGAAACCGGCAAAGTTCCTGAGGGAGGGATCAAGGCCGAGGCGCAACAGGCTCTCGATAACCTTGAGACGGTCCTTAAGGCTTCTGGCTTGAAAAGAGAGAATGTAGCCATGTGCCGTGTCTATGTGCCAGATGTGAAGTACTGGCCTGAACTAAATGAAGTCTACAGCAAGTTTTTTGGGGCTCATCGTCCTGCACGGATCGTAGTCCCTTCGAATAATTTATATGCCGGCTGTCTTGTTGAAGTAGAAGCAGTAGCTTCCCGTAAGTAATCTTCCTAACATAAAGAGAGAGGCTGAAAAACATGAAAGTCTGCGAACTCGATACTCCTGCGCTTCTTGTGGATCGTGAGATTATGATGGACAACATTCGCGCCATGCAGAATCGCGCAAATCGCAAGGGAGTCGCTCTGCGTCCTCACACCAAGACCCATAAAACTCCGGCAATCGCGTTGATTCAGCGTGATTGCGGCTGCAAGGGAATTGCCGTTGCAAAGCTCGGGGAAGCGGAAGTCATGGCCGATGCAGGGTTCGACGACATCTTTATCGCTAACGAGATCGTCGGCGATATCAAGATGAAGAGACTGCGTAAGCTTGCCCAAAGCATCAAACTCTCTTGGGGCATCGACTGCCCTGACCACGTAGAGGCTGCCGAGAAGGTCTTCGCCAGCGCCTCCGTCAAAGCCGAGGTTCTTGTGGAAATCGAAGTAGGCGAGCGCCGTTCAGGCATTATCGAGGAATCTGATTTCCTAGATCTCCTCGATTCGATCAAAAAAGCCCCTCATGTCCATCTCAAAGGGGTCTTCTCCCACGAAGGGCACTGCTACAATTCTCCCGACCTTGCTACCTGCCGTAAAGAGTTTATCGCTTCCCAGAAGCGTACCCTTCGGTTTGTCCAAATCGCCAAAGAGCAAGGATTCGAGATCGAAACGGTCAGTATTGGTTCCACTCCTTCGCTGATGCATGATGATTTCCCTGTTCTTGAGGGAATCTCGGAGTTCCGCCCCGGAACCTATGTGCTCATGGACGCTTCCATGGCTAATGCCGCCGGAACTCTGTCTCGTTGTGCTGCTACAGTGCTCGCAACGGTTATCAGCCGTCCTACGCCTGAGCGTGTCATTCTCGACGTGGGAGCCAAGGGCATTACCATGCAGCGCCGTAGCCAAGGCATCACCGCAACGGAAGGGCTCGGCACTGTCAAGGGCTACGACAATGTCTACATCCATGACGTTTATGACGAGCACGCCATTATCTATAACAAAACCTTCCATGACGCAGTGAAAATCGGCGACAAGGTTGAGATTATCCCCGTCCACATCTGTCCCACTTGCAACCTTCATGAAAAGCTCTATCTGACCTCTTGCGGCGAAGTGGTCGCGGAACTTCCCGTTCTCGCTCGTGGCAAACTTCAGTAAAGGGGATACTCCCATGAAAATCGCACTGATCCAGTTGCGGGTCGACAACAGCAAACAGAATAACCTTGACCGTGCTTGTGCTTTCATTGCTCAGTCCAAACAAGGTGGGGCCGATATGGCAATATTACCTGAAATGTTCTCCTGTCCCTACCAGACGAAAAATTTTCCTCTCTACGCTGAAAAAGCCGGCGGGAAAGCTTGGCTGCAGTTTTCCGAGACGGCTAGAAAAAACAACATTTATCTTGTAGCCGGTTCCATGCCTGAAGTTGATGAAGAAGGCAAAGTTTACAACACTTCTTTCGTCTTCGATCGTGAAGGCGCTCAGCTTGCCTCGCATCGCAAGGCCCACATGTTTGATATTGACGTCCCCGGTGGTCAACGTTTTAGAGAGTCCGACACTTTGACTCCCGGAGACAAGGTAACCACCTTCGAGACGGAATTTGGTCTGATGGGACTTCTTGTGTGCTATGATTTCCGCTTCCCTGAAATGTCGCGTATCATGGCCAATCGCGGCGCAAAAGTCATTTTCGTACCCGCCGCTTTCAATATGACTACCGGCCCTGCTCACTGGGACCTGCTCTTCCGGTGCAGAGCTCAGGATTTTCAAGTATTTACTGTAGGCTGCGCCCCTGCACGCGACGAAGGGGGATGTTATGTATCCTACGCAAATTCTATGGTAGTGGGGCCTTGGGGTGATGTAAAGCTTCGCATGGCAACAGAAGAAAGCATGGAGTTCTGCGATATCGACCTGAACGAGCTGAAAAAGGTCCGTACGAGTTTTCCTTTGTGGAATCATTACCGTAAAGGTCTTTATGAAGCAGAAACATCAAAATGAAGCGTCACATTATTCTATTCTAAGGAGGAAACGCAAATGGCAATGGAAAAAGGTCAGGAAAATAACGTCCAAACGTTCGGTCTAAAGACAGCTCTCTGCTTCTTTATCCTTATTTCCCTTCTGTCTATAGCAGGAGAGATGATTGGCACCCACAGTTTTCCCGTGGGGCCTGGGAAGATCGTTTTTATTCCCATGGTCTTCACGATGTTGCTCTCCCTTATCTTCACCCCCGACGTGCTCGGCCGAGCGGTTCCTGCTTTCAAGAAATTCTGTGGCGAGAAAGAAGTAAAGTACGCTGAGAACAGCATGATGCTGGTACTTCTACTTCTCGGCGTCAAGATGGGCACAGCTGCGGGGCCTAACCTTCCCAAGCTGCTTGCTGCCGGTCCAGCTCTGGTTCTTCAGGAATTTGGCAACATGGGCACCATGATCATCGGTCTCCCCATCGCTTTGCTCCTCGGCATGCGCCGTGAAGCTGTAGGTGCTACTGTGAGTATCTGCCGAGAACCTACTCTTGGCCTGATCAGCGAGATCTATGGCATTAACTCCGCCGAAGGTCTCGGCGTTATGGGAACCTATATGGTAGGTAATCTCTTTGGCTCCATCTTCTTTGGCTTGCTTGGTTCTCTTAGCGTTATGTCCGGACTTGATCCGCGCGCCTTAGCTATGGCTTGTGGTATGGGTTCCGGCTCCATGATGACGGCCGCCACTCAGTCTCTTACCGCTACGGTACCTGCCATGGCCGAAGAGATTAGCGCCTTTGCTGCCACTTCAAATATTATGACCAATGTGACCGGTCTGTACATGGATCTTTTTGTCGCTCTTCCCTGCGCGAACTTCCTGTATAAGCTTCTTGTCCGCAAATCATCCCGGTGAGATTAAGGAGGCTCTATTATGAATCTCGTTGCCAAAACCCTGAACCAACTTAAAGTCCTCGTGCTCTTGAGCGCTGCCGTTCTTATCACCCACTATGCCGCTATCGGCCAAAAGCTCAATCTTGTCAATGCTATTATCGGAATGATTATCATCGTTGCTATCTCCATCGTTTCCGTCAAGATCAAGGAAGCTCTTCCCTTAAAAATTCCCGCTTTCGCTTGGGCTTCTTTGATCTCCATGCTTCTTACCATTCCCGCTTCTCCTGTTGGCCCCTACATCCTCCAGATGACCAAGCAGATTACCACCGGTGAGATCGGAACCGTCATCCTCGCTGTCGCCGGCATCTCCATCGGCACGCGCATCGACGATGTAAAGAAACTCAGTTGGCGTATTATTCTTGTGGCCATTGTAGTCTTCTGTGGCACATTCTTTGGCTCTGCTCTGATCGCTCAGCTTATCATGAAAGTTCAAGGACTCATCTAAGGCTATGGACATTGAGAATTTGAAACGATGTGCCTTTGATGCGATTGATGTAAATCGGCAAAATATTTTAGACCTCGGGCACGACATCTATGCACATCCTGAAACCGGCTACCGGGAAGTGCGCACCACGAACCTCGTAGCCGATGCTTTGGAAACGCTCGGTTTTGATGTAGAACGCAACATTGCTGTGACCGGCTGTCGTGCTCGTTCTTCCCATAAAACAGGTCCTTGTCTCGCCATGCTCGGAGAACTTGATTCGGTTATTTGTCACGAACATCCTGACTGCAATCCTTCAACAGGAGCCATACATGCCTGCGGCCATAACATTCAAATCGCCGTTATGTACGCTGTTGCCTGTGCTTTAAAAAAATCTGAGATTCTGGATGAACTTGGAGGTTCAGTTGACTTCATTGCTGTTCCCGCCGAAGAGTACATTGAGCTTGATTACCGCAAACGCCTTAAGAATGAGGGCAAGATCCACTATTACTCAGGTAAGGCCGAATTTACCTACCGCGGTGTTTTCGACGATGTAAACATGTGCCTCCTGATCCATAACTGGCCTTTTGATGGCAAGGGCAAGACTGCTTGCCAGAACACCGGAACTGGTTTTATCGGGAAACGTGTCAGTTATATCGGGAAGCAAGCTCATGCCGGAGCTGCCCCTTGGGATGGCGTAAACGCTTTGAACATGGCTATGGTTGCCATCAACAGCATGAATACTCAACGGGAGACCTTCAAAGATACTGACTCTGTGCGTGTTCACCAGATCATCACCCATGGAGGAGATTTGTTGAATTCCGTCCCCGCTCTTGTGGAGGCTGAAGTGTGCGTCCGCGCTATGAACATTCCGGCTCTTCTTGCTGCGAACGAGAAAATTAATCGCTGTATTCATGGCGCTGCCATTGCTATGGGAGGGCATGCAAAGGTTGAGGATTCCCCTGGACAGATGCCTCTGAAGTCCTGCGATGCTATGGCCGACATTTTTGGCGCTAATGCCGGAAGCTTCTACAAAAGAGAGGAGATCGTTCCCTGTCAGCTCGTAACAGCTTCCTTTGACATGGGAGACCTATCCATGTTTATGCCCGTACTCCACAGCCTCAGCTCAGGAATCGTCGGCGGATTGCACTCAAAGGATTACCGCGTAGTCGATGAGAAAGATGCGTTCATCATTCCCGCCAAGATCATGACTGCCACAATCATTGATCTGCTCTATGGCAATGCTGAAAAAGCCAAGCAGATCATCGCTGATTCCAAACCCGCCATGACCCGCGATGAATATCTGAAGCTCTTCGAACGTCTGGAAAATGTAATACAGTACTGAAATTACGGTTTTAACATTGTATAATGAGCAAGAGCGACTCAATTTGAGTTCGCTCTTTCCACTTTTTTAGGAGGCCTAAGCGAATTAAGATGAATGAAGTCCTAAAGAAATTTGTCCCTCTTGCCGACATGATCGCCCAAACGATCGGGCCCCATTGTGAAGTGGTTCTTCACGATATGGCGACTCCCCTGCAGTCTGTAGTTTATATAGCAAACAACACGGTTACAGGGCGCAAGATCGGTGACGGATTCAATCTAATCATCTCCGATGTCTTGTCCTCCCGCCACTTTGAGAACGATATGCTCTGCAACTACTCTTTCAGAACTTCCGACGGAAAACTGATAAAGTCATCAACGACTTTGCTACGCGATGAAAACGGATTGGTCATCGGCGCGATGTGTATCAATATAGATACCACAGTGATCACGGAAAACATTAAATGGCTCCAAAATCTCTTGCCCGATGCTACTGCGAACATGGCTGAGAGTAGAGATAATAACGCGCCCCACGTTCTTGAAGTGGTTAATGAAGTCATTGATAAGATCTTCAACAGCCGCGATGAGAAAAAAATGTCGCGCGACGAGAAGATGGAATTAATGCGCCAGATGGATTCCAGGGGCATTTTCCTCACCAAAGGAGCTATCGAAAAAGTGGCTGAGAAAATGGGGGTTTCCAAAGTGACCGTGTATAGCTATCTGGACGAGTTAAAGAACAAAAGCGGACAATAAAAAACAAGTTTTCGGCCATAGTGCGACGGCGAACGGATGTTTTGGTTTCACCATTGGTATTTTTAGGAAAGGAATGTTTACCATGAAAAAGGCTGCTCTCATTGGATGCGGAGCTCTCGGATCATTTGTCGCGCATGGATTGAAAAAGATCCTTTCTGGTGATTATGAATTGACGGGTGTACTTGACCTCCGAGCTGAAGCTGCGCAGGAACTTGCCAAAGAATGTGACACGCGAGCATGCGCCAATCTCGATGAACTTCTGTCTGACGCTGAAATGATCATTGAAACGGCTGGTGGCGAGGTTGTCAGGACATATGGAGAAACTGTTCTAAATTCGGGGTGTGATCTGGTCATCTTGTCTGTCGGCGCTCTGTCCGATAAAAACTTGAAGTCCGCACTTGAAAATGCAGCCCGCAGCGCAGGAAAGAAGGTGTACGTGGTCAACGGCGCTCTCGGAGGTCTTGATGTTCTTCAGACGATGAGCATGATGGCACCGACAACTGCACTCATCAGTATCACAAAAGCTCCAGAGAGCCTGAATGGAGCGCCTTTCCTCGAAGGGAAGGGCCTGCCCGAAAACAAGACTGTTAAAATCTTTGAAGGTTCTGTTGACGATGCGATCAGGGGATTTCCGAAGAACGTAAATGTCGCAGTCGCAACAGCTCTGGCCTCCAACTGTCCTGACACGAAAGTCATCATCACTAGCGTCCCTGGAATGAAAGATAACAAGCATTGCGTTCACGCAGAAAATGGCATAATTACGACAGATATTTCCATCTCTTCGCTTCCTGACCCTGATAACCCTAAATCAAGCACTTCTGCTGCCTGGAGTGTTTTGAATCTGCTGAAGAATCTTGCTGCTCCCGTTTTCTATTATTGATCCAATCTAAAAACAGAAGACACAGAAATAAGGATGCCCGTTATCTGCATCAGCTTTGAAAAGCGACTCTCAGAGTGTTCTGGTTCGTTTCTGAAGCAAAATTTCTCTTGAACGCGCTTGACTTGCAGCCCCCTTCATGTGATACATTGAAGCTGCAAGATGACATCACACGTCAGAATCGACATGAGGAGTTCGCTATGGAATACAGGGCTCTCGGGCACACCGGGCTTTCTGTCAGCGCGATCGCGTTGGGATGCGAAGGCTTCACGGACAAAACTCCGGAAGCTGTGAGGAAAGATTTTGACTGCGCGCAGGATTGGGGGATCAACTTTTTCGACTGCTATTCTTCCAATCCGCAGCTCCGCTCCGCTTTTGGGGAGGCGATGAGAGGACGCCGGGAGAAATTCATCGTCCAAGGGCACATTTGCTCTGCCTGGGAAAACGGGCAGTACCTGCGCACGCGCGATCCCGTCAGGACGGAGAGGGCTTTTCGGGATTTGCTGACGCGTCTGGGGACGGATTACATCGACGTCGGCATGATTCATTATATCGACGCGGAAGAGGATTTTCGCGCGGTGTTCGACGGCGAGATCATTCAATACGCTCAGCGGCTGAAAGAGAAGGGGCGGATCCGCTTTCTCGGACTGAGCAGCCATAATCCGCACGTCGCGTCGCTGGCCGTTGGAACGGGTCTGATCGACGTGCTGCTGTTCGCCGTCAATCCCTGCTACGACATGCAGCCTGCCGGCGAAAACGTGGAAGATCTCTGGGCCGATGAAAGCTATATGAAAGATCTGCACAACATGGATCCAGAACGCGAAAGTCTCTACGAATTATGCGCGCGCCGAGGCGTGGGGATCGACGTCATGAAAACTTACGGCGGCGGCGACCTCCTCAGCGAGCGGAATTCGCCTTTCGGGCGCGCCTTTACGCCGGTGCAGTGTATCGAATACGCTTTGACCCGTCCTGCCGTGGCCGCCGTCATGATCGGCTGCCGGACGCAGGCGGAGATCCGCGCCGCCGTCGATTGGTGCGCGGCGACGCCGCAACAACGGGATTATGTGCCCGTCATGCAGGGGATGAAGCGCTTTTCCTGGCAAGGGCACTGTATGTATTGCGGCCACTGCGCTCCATGCCCCCAAGGCATCAACGTCGCTTCCGTCAATAAATTCCTCAATCTTGCCAAAGCGCAGAAGCAGATTCCGGAAACGGTGCGCGAGCACTATGCTCTGTTGCCTCACCACGCCTGCGAATGCATTGCCTGCGGCAGCTGCGAGAAACGCTGCCCCTTCGGAGTCCCGGTTATCGGCGCCATGAAGGAAGCTTTTTCGCTGTTCGGCTGCTAGACCGCGCGCGGCATTTTCAGCGATGCCTTTCAATTGAAAATCAATATCGAAGAGCGCAAAAAAGCAGACGTCTGAACATCTCAGACGTCTGC
>NZ_ADFP01000082.1 GCF_000177335.1 Pyramidobacter piscolens W5455 | reverse complement strand
ATGCGATGCTATACCAGCCGCCGTCTCAAGCGCCCCTTTTCGGCCGCTTCGTCGTCGGCGGGGATCAGGTACTCGGTGCGGTCGATGAGGAAGATGCGCTCTTCCACGCGGGGCCGGTAGCCGTCGCCGCCGCTCAGCTCGACGGCGTTGGAACCCGCGGCGACCATCCCCAGTCCATGCCCCTTTGCGAGCTGCGCCATTCTGTGTGGCATTTTTCATTATATATTGTTCTTTCACTGTTTAAAATGGCCCAATCGCAAAATCTACAAGACTCAGGCTTATGGTCACAGGAAGAACGGTTGATAAAAGACAGAGCTTTAAATTGCCCTTTGACAAAGGAATCCAAGTCTGGTATATTACGTGTCGCGTTCGTGGATGGGGTTGTAGCTCAGTCGGTTAGAGCGTCGGCCTGTCACGCCGAAGGTCGAGAGTTCGAGTCTCTTCAGCCCCGCCATTCTCCACGCGGAAGTAGCTCAGGGGTAGAGCACAACCTTGCCAAGGTTGGGGTCGCGGGTTCAAATCCCGTCTTCCGCTCCATTAAGAATGAAAGCCCTGCCGTCTGCACGGCGGGGTTTTTTCGTATTTTTCGTCGGGAGCGGCCGTTTGTTCCGTAAGGAAACTATACGTCTCGCCGGACTTTCCGACGCTGGGAATTCTCTTTTAAGGTTTTATCAGGTATGATAAGCGAGATCGCGGCAAAATGAACATCATGATAAGGAGCGGATCGATCCATGCTTGAAAACATCGCAGCGCGTCTGCGCGTCACCCCCGAAGCGCTGAAAGAGGAACTGCGGACTTTTTTCGTCACCACTGTCGGCACCCTGCTCTACTGCGTCGGCACCGTTTTCTTCATCAAACCGGCAATGCTGCCCAACACGGGCGTCATGGGCGTTTGCCTGTTCCTCAACTACCTCAGTGACATTCCGCTGGGGCTCAGCAACGCCGTGTTCAACTTCGCGCTTTTCCTTTTCGCTTACAAGATGCTCCCCAAGCGCTTCTTCTACTGGACGCTCTACTCTACCGTTCTGATGTCGCTGGGCATGGAATTTTTTGCGCGTTTCCCCGCGCCGGTCATCGCCGACCGTATGCTGCTGGTCGTCGTCGCGGCCGTGCTGCACGGCATTGCGCTGGCGACGGTGTTTTCAGGCGGAGGCTCCACCGGCGGCATCGACATCGTGTGCGTCGCGGTACGGCGCAAAACGGGCGTGGAGCTAGGCAACATTTCGATGCTGCTGAACTTCGCCGTGATACTGCTGTTCTTCTGGGTCGTCTCGGTCGAGAACGTCGTCTACGGACTGCTGCTGTCCTACATCACGTCGCTGGTCATGAACGGCGACCTGCGGGCCTTTTCCTCGCGCAAGGAAGCCATGATCATCACCAGCGAAGCGGAACTGGTGCGCAACTACATCGTCTACACGCTGCACCGCGGCGTGACGATCTTCGACGCCCGCGGCGGCTTCAACGCCGCCCCCCGTCACGTGCTGATCACCCTGCTCGCCCCGCGCCAGGAGATCCTGCTCAAGCTGTTCCTCAAAGAACACGACCCCAACGCCTTCCTGCGCCTTTCCGTCGCCTCGGAAGTGCTGGGCAAGGGGTTCCAGAAGTGGGAAGAATAACTGAGCCAAATAGCATGTGTCATAAAACTGATGAATGCTTTATGCCGTCCGATAAAAAGAGTTATTCGAGGTCTCCTTGAATAATATTTTGTTAATCAACGATGCTTCCGCTACATATATTTTTCAGGACGATAACCTAGGTCATAACTGTACACGTCAATCCGACGGTTCGCGAGACGGCTGTTTGTCGGATGGAAATATTTGCGCCTACTGTCACACAGATCAACGTCAGCGTAGATAACTCCTTCTTTCATGAGCCCGGGCCCCGCAATTGGATTTCCCCATGGTCCGACAATAATACTCTGTCCGGGGAATTTCATCTTTCCTGTTTGTCCCACGCGGTTCGTGCCAGCAACAATGATGTGGTTGGAGAGAGCATTCGCCATGCACAGTACAGGAGCCATTGTCCAATAAGGATCCGGTAAAGCGCGTGTTTCCTTGACGTCACTCCAGTTGGATGGGACACAGACAATGTCTGCGCCCTGCAATGCAAGTATGCGAAACGTCTCTGGGTAATATGCATCAAGACAAATAATTACACCAATGCGACCTATACGTGTATGAAACACTGGCAGACCGAGATTTCCCGGTTCAACCCAATAGACTTCATCTTCGCAGGGATGAAGCTTGCGATATTTGCCTACAAAACCGTCAGGTCCCACTAATATTGCAGTATTAAAGAGATCGTTTTCTTCCTTCTCCACCAATGAGGCGACAATATAAATGCCATGTTTACGAGCTATATTCTCCAGCATCCGAGAGCTTCTTCCATTCGGCACCGCTTCCGCAAGCGCAAACACGTCGGAACGCCTGTCAAACACGCAACCGGTATTATACATTTCAGGCAGAACAAGCAGATTGGCCCCATTTTGACAGGCTTGCTCGATCATTCGCTGGGCGGTATCAAGATTCTGTCCCACATTTCCCTGTACAACATCCATCTGTACACAAGCTATTCTTGCTGGCGACTGACCGTTCATAATTATCATCCCTCCGCTCTTATTTTTCTTCCAGATAAGCGGGATTCTTCTTGTCCAATTTACTGAAAACAATCATCGCCACGCCAGAAGCAAGGCAACCCCAGATCACATAAGGAATGACCGACTTAAAGTGCATAGAATAGGCACAGACTCCAACACCAAGGATCATGCCGGCGATGAGCCCATTCTTTGTGATAATTCCCTTATGGCGTAGCATATAGCTGAGGAAGATCGGGCAAACAAGCCCGGCAGCCGAATACGAATAGGTCAACACGAGGAGGTTGAGTACCTGGGGAAAATACATAGCAATCAAAGCCGCTGCCGCCAGCACGATCACAGAGAGAACGCGGTTTATCTGTACAGCGGATTTCTCCGAGACTCGAGGATTCAGCACACGGTAAATATCACGATTCAAATTAACAACTACCGATTGGATACCAGAACTGATTGTGGAAAGAATCGTGCATACAACCAATCCAGAAAAGACCGCAACCGCCCATAGAGGTAATTCGTTCATCAACCATCCCGTTGCCATTTCCCGTTCAAGTCCAGGGTTCATGGAACGAACACTCAGTCCAACGACAATAGCCCAAACATAGGCTAACAGTGCACAGAAAGCAGAAATAGCTAGACTTTTAATAACCTTGTTCGTTTCTTTACAAGCAAGGATACGCTGATAATACATCTGATTTGTCAGTCCACCAGGAGTGAGTGAAAAAAATCCATAAAATACTCGTAGATAAACCGACACTGAATAATGAGCTCGGGAACTGTACAATATCCTGAGGAACTGTCCTCATCACATGTGACATGCCGCCAGCCATTCTCGCTGTTGCAATTGCTATCGTTGTACCGATGATAAACATCAGACAACCAAAGACAAAATCCGTCCATGCTACTGTTTTAAGTCCGCTAGGCAATACAAAAAATACACACAGGACAGCCATAGCGCAAATCAAGATATTTAAGGGGATACCTGTAATTGTCGTATATAATTTTGCAAATGCTGTTAAATTTGAACAGCACCAGCCAAATGGAACAACGATAGTCATCAAGCCAGCCAGAATCCTCACAGTTTTGCTAGGACCTGAATAGTGCAGTAAAATTTCGGGAACAGTCGCAAACTTATGTTCGCGCAACCATTTAGCGACGAACATAAGAATAACAAAAGACAACTGGCACAGAATGCCGTAAAGCATCACTGAATATCCGTTACTGAATCCATTGCCAACTTGTCCGACTAGAATTCCACCTCCCATTGCTGTAGCAAATTGTGTACCTACAACGACATACAGAGGAAGCTCGCGGCCGCCGACTTCCCAATCATCTACACTAACACTCTTTTTTCTGCCCTTTCTTGTCATCAGCATGCTCAATCCATAGGTTAATAGAAGCGTAGCAAGAATCGCAAAAACAATAACCACAGATTTCATATTAACGCCTCCTAAATTATATTATGAACATCCGGTCATGCCAAAGCAGCTGTTCTAGCCCCTAAAATAATAAAGACTATATACTTTTAGTGGCACTTGACCTTCTGATACAGTTTTTTGAAAGCCGGATTTTTGCTGTAGCCCGTCCACAAAAGCCACCTTTTCAGATCTGCTTCTACCTCGTTGGTGTCTTCGATTTTTAGAAGCCGTCGAAGCGTTTCTTTCATACGGTATGCGCGACAGAGATGGCTGCTATTCTCAGCAATTGTCGCGATCCAGATCTGCTGCTTTTCCAGCTGATGTTCTGGTGCCTTGTCAAGAGTGTAGGCTACATTTTCGATTTTCTCCGCCCGTCCTCTTGTCGCCGCAACAAGCCAAGCTTTCGTATCGCCATTCGTCAGGCATTCCTTATCTCTGGGATGAGTCTGTGCAGCCAACAGAGTCTCGGCGTAAGCTGCGCTTCATGTCTCGTGCTTAACCTAATCCAGGGTGCCCATGGCTCATTTGACGGTGTGGAAAGGATCGATGCCGAGATTCATAAAGTGGTTAACACGTCTAGAACGCTCCGGTTCAATGACAAGGGAGGATATCTCCGTGCTGGCCATAATAGGGGCATGTACGATGGAGAAAGGTCAGTTATTCTCATACCAGTAATCAGAGCGAGCATGGATTCTAATACTGATTCTTAATAGAATAGTTTAACGACAGTCCTGAAGCACTCCAAGGGAGTCCAGTCGCTCGGGCCTGTCTCGCCGGCTGCGCAGTCCGTGCAATTCGCTTTGTGGATCTCCCTCGGAGCGCTATTGCTATTCAGCGTTTCAATTAAGAAATAGTTATTAACACCAATTCAGATCAACGGCTGCCAGTCTCAAAATAATGAATGATTTGTTCTCTCTCCATACTGTCAAGGCTAAGATTCTTTAAACAGCGACCGCTCGCTCGGAAATCTCGTTTATAGATTGCGCTTGTCAGCTGGATAACAGCGTCGATATTGGGCGTGGCAACGCCCGCTTTACGCCCCAGCTCGGAGATTGGCACAAGGCTCATTGGTACATCCTCAGTAATATAACGGGCATCAATTGTCTTTGGTGCCTTGATTGTGCTGTAGGCGGCATTATTCTGAATCAAATGATACAAATCCTCTCCATGAGTATCATACGATTCAACCAGCCATTCTTCTGCACTGAGGACGCTCACACCATAAGCAGCGGCAACGGCCATACGTTCATTGTCAATCTCTTTGACAAGAACAGTCACGGAAGGGGAAATCCCATCAAGGTAATAACGAAAACCACCAGTTTCACTCTCAACCCTACCGATATTCAGCAACAGCGGAGTTGGATGGAAAAGCGCACCAATGTTAGAAAGACTTGTCTCCAGACAGTTCTTCGCTGCCACGAACTGTGGATAAAAAGGCCTGAGCATTGCCAATACCTGTTCCGTACGGTTTGCCGGAAGAGCTCCCAGAAGGATCTTTTTCTTTATACCGCTGATTTCCACAGACGAGGGCCCCGTCTTACGACAGGCATAGATCAGTGTCTGTGCCTCCGCAATGGTAACGTCAGCCTTGCAGCCCCGGCTACGGATTACATTGAGAAAATCAACAGCTCCGCCAGTACGTCCAGGATTCAAGACAACAGTCTGTCCCTCTTCCAACGCATTGAAACAAGCTTCTGCAATCAACCGATGAGTAAAAGAAGGTGTGACAACCATGATCAAATGAATATCCTGAATGGCAAGAGGAATATCAGTCGTCACTAAATTCAGTTGACAGTGTGATGTTCGCCCGTTCACGGTTAGATTAACGCCATTTGCTTGTTGAATGCCGGCAATGTACTGTGGAAAAAGGTCACATAGATTTACTTTTACGCCTTGGCTGGAAAGGTATGCGGCGATTGCCGTTCCGCCATTCCCTGCACCAATAACTGCAACACTCGTTTCCATAAAAAGCTTCCTCTCGCATAAAATAGACTTATCGCTGTTGTTTTTGGATGGTCCTATTCCAGAAGAACAAACGCATCACAACGATCAGGGCAATTGAGGCCGTACAGAGAACCAACCCTGCCACCAACGCGCCAAAGTTTTTGATAAAGTACGGATACATTGTCGTCACTAGCCCCCCGCCGATGAAAGGGCTCATGAGAGGACACCCAAGAGCATAAATGGTTCCAGCATCCGTCTCCATCTTAGGATCGGACGTACGAAGCAGCATATAGCCAACGGCAGCTACTCCAGTAAATGCACCGAACCGAATGATGCCCTGCTCAAACCAACAATGGGAAAAAACGCGCGGGCTCAGCCAGAACAGCCAGAAATACATGAAGACTGTAATAATGACAGTAGCAATCAGTAGCGGCATCCAATATTCGACCACAACTGGAATCTTGATAGAAGCCATCGCTGCGACGATCAGAATTTCAAGGGCCATGCCTTGGATACGCTGAAAAGTGGCACGATCAAAAAGATCGTGGAGTGACGTATGCTGAATGACAATGTTGATCAACCACCCGCCAATCATGGCAAAAGGGAAAAGCGGCAATCCCTTGTACTTGAATATGGCGCCAAAACTCCACACGATCAGGCGCCCAATAATAACAGCGATACCAATAACGCCTAAATGAAGGGCAAAAGGTTCAACAACATCTTGGCTGACCGTCATCTTGGCACTTGCCTCGCGATTACCTTCAGGATAGATCTCCCGCGAGTCTCCGCCGCTTGTTGGCCCAGTCAGAACTTTTGTGTATCTCTTACGAACTCCATAGTTGATAGCCCCCATACCGCCGAAAATACCGATAAGAAGGCCGATCGTAGCTACGGTAGGTGCCAAGGATGCACCATCAATCCAGTTAAGCAACTTAGGATCTTCGAAAAGCGAGGCCATGCCACCCGCCGTTCCATGTCCGCCAGCAAAGCCGATCTCAAACAGGGAGCCAAACAGCGGGTTAACACCAAAAAACGGAGTAAACAAAACGACACACAACAGTGCGGTGACGCCCACCTGCATAAAACTATTCGACCATAGCCAAAGAAGCCCCGTGACGCTGTCATGCAGCGCATATTCTCCCGTCTTCTCTTTTTTCACCCCCAGCAACATACAAGAGAATACAATCGTGATCATTGGGCTTGGTAAAGCACCAATAGATGTCATCATTGCAGCAGGGATAATTTTTAGCGCGTAGGGGCCTAAAGCCAAACCAATAACTCCAGCCAGTAGCGAAGCAGGAATAAAGGCTTTGCGTAAAAAATGTACTTTGAGTCGGATAAGACTGGCAACGACAAGTAACAGACCAACAATACTGATATATAGGAGCAGATTATTAATAGTGCCGCTCGTAATTTTTTCCAAAGGGAACATGTTTTGAGCTCCTTTCCTGAAATACGGCAAAAATACAATTTTTATGTCACTTTGCACCTATAAAAAACCAATATCATCGTATATTTACTTATAAAATGCTCCTAAATAAAAGGCCGCTTAGAGAGAGAACAGAACTATTTCTATGCAAAACCTCATTCTTTCACTTGCAGCGGCCTCATTCTTTTAATATCCTGAGCGATATTAAAGGACCTATTTTATTTGTAAGGGGAAATTGACAAGCAGCCTACACCCAATAAGGAACCTTGGTTCCTATGCCTTTTTCCACTGCTTTATGGTAGGCACGGGAAACTACTGCAATATCTTCAACCCCCATACCGACGGCGTTAAAGTAGATTGTTTCTTCGTCATTCTCACGCCCTTTCTTTTTACCGTTGATGATCTCACCAAGCTCAGCCGTGATCTGTTCATCCTTAAACAGACCATCTCGCCACATCAGCGCTACAGTGCTAATCATACGATGTTTGATAGTTTCCCACGTATCAACGAAAACCTTGTCGGCCAGCCTGACGCAGTCATATGTGTATTCATAATCAGCATTATTGATCATGAGAGCGCCTTTTTTAATCCATTCCGCCTGCACAACGGGCTCTGTCGCAATAGTTACGGTGCTGATAATATCGCTCTTCCTGCAGGCACCGGAAGCGTCTTGAACTGCCGTAACTTTAAGACCGGGATACTTTGCGGTCATTTCCGCGGCGTAGCTTTCGGCGCGTTCAAATACGATGTCAGTAATATAAACTTCCTTGATGGACGGACGAACGACCATAGCGGCTTCGAGCTGCGTACGCGACTGTGCTCCCGCACCGAATATCGTCATTGTTTGTGCGTTTTGCACCGCGAGGTACTTCATCGCCAATCCGGCAACGGCGCCAGTACGCTTGGCGCTGACCGTAGTCGCGTCAGAAATACATACCGGCACTTTCGATATTGGATCGTTCAGAATCACGGTTACGGTTGCACGTGGCAGTCCTTGTTTGTAGTTGTTGGGATTGCTGCCAATCCATTTAATGCCAGCCATGTTGTATTCGCCGCCGACAAAACCTGGCATGGCATTGATGCGCCCGTAAATGTTTTCTTCTTCGATGGTTTTTCCCCAATGAAGAACGATTTTACCGGCATTGATCGCTTCTCCCTTGTCAAGCATCGAGAGAACTCGTTCGATATCGTGAATAACATCCGGCATAGAATTGCCCGCTAGAGAATTGACCTCCTTATTGTTCAGAAATAGAATTTCGAGATGCGAAGTACTCATTGCGTCGCGCTCCTTTTGGAATAAAATTTGCCGAACTGTCCCTGCAGCATCGTACGATGTAATTCAATATTAGCATAAAAATTTTTTCTTGCAACAAAAAAATAAAATTATTTTGTATACATGGACAAAGATTTTTCGACTGAATGGAAAAAACTTTGTTGAAAACCTTGAGATCTTCATCTTCTGAGATATTCATGATGTGATTCAAGCGGAAATTTGTTATGATGGACATAAATCGAGGTGGGGCTGTAATGCAAAATTTCTTGGAAAAAATTCAAAAGAGACAATCTGCTTTTTCTCCCGCAGTGAGAAAAGTTGCAACTTACATCATGGAGCATTACAGTGATATTCCTTTTTGTACGATTACTGATGTAGCGACAGCTGCCGGCGTAAGCGTGACATCGGTGATAAAGTTTTGCACTGAAATGCAGTATTCCGCATTTTCGGAGTTCAAACAGGCAATGCGGGATCATATTCAGCAAACTTTGATTAGTCACTACAATATCAACGACGATAATTTCACCGAGGCACACCAACAGAGCGTTTTGGATGAAGTAACAAGACTAGATATCGAGAATATTCACAGGACAATGAATAACCCGATTAATCAAGAAAATATAAAGAAATTTTTTCACCTAGCTGAAAAAGCTCATATTATCTATACGATGGGATTCCGAACCTCGGCAATCTTTGCAACCTACACAAGTTTATTGTTGCGTATGCAAGGACTTACGGTTTTTCCGATTACGCCCGGAATTGGCGATTATATCGACAAAATGCTTACGGTTCATTCTGACGATTTAGTTATGGCTTTTTCATTCAATCGCTATTCAAAAGACGTGGTCAAGATGCTCAAAACGCTGCATGACAGAAAAATTCCTATCGTTTTAGTGACGGATGACAAGCTTTCACCGTCATACGTTTATGCAGATTTAGTTTTTACATGTTCGACACGAACACAGAATTACGTAGCGTCCTATGTAGGCTGCATGTCGCTCCTCAACTCAATTTTTGCTTATGGTATTTCACATTACAAAAACTACGTAAAATCTTTAAGTCAACTTGAACAGTTTTATTCTGACTACGAAACTTTTTACGAGCCGTAAGCCTGAGAATTCGATATAAACGTCCAGACATATTGAATGGAATCTGAACGTTGTAAAGAAGAAAAATCTCCCGTCAAAAGGAAACTCCAACACACACATTCTCTAGGGAGTCGCTGATTTACTCAGCGGCTCCCTAATTCATGATGATTGATCCATCCAGCGCATCATATGCTTCCATAGCGATGACCCCTTTAAGATGACCGGAAAATTAACAAAGCCCAGGTTGGATCGCGGCGAACTAAACGTTCGGCACGATCCAACCTGGGCTTTGTCGTATCTCGTATCGGTAAAAACTTTTATTCGATCTCGGTGACGGCGTAGTCCTGATCCTCGACGGCTTTCTTCCCGACCTTTAGAAGGCGAATAATCAAACCAAGCGCAACGAGGCAGAGTAGAAAACTTCGTAAGGAAATTTCCAGTGAAGACATTTACGAGGTCGAGAGTTCAAGCGTCTGACATACATCTGGATAACCCCATCAGGTATATCCGTAACGTCTTTCTTCTTGGGAAAACATTCCCGTAACAATCCGTTGGTGTTTTCGTTCGTACCCCGCTGCCATGGCCGGTGCGGTTTTGGATAATAGAGTTTCGCTCCGCCCAGACTGGCGCTGATCTGTTCGGGAGACCACTGCCTGAAGTCCCGACTTTTACAAGGGAAACGAAGACAACCCCATGCAGCATCAAGAGTGAGCTCGATTTTTTTCAACCGCAAATTTTACGGATAGTTCCTCCTGTCGCTTCCCGCACAGCAAGAGGCCGTCTCAAAAGCCAATTAAGGCGGCCCTTTGCTATTCTTCGATGAAATTTATCCAGTGTTAAGGCACTGCATGTAAACGGAACGAAATAGTATCCTTCGTCTTTAAAGACAGTTCTGCAGTTTGGAGACAGCCTCTTTAATTCTGCGAAAACCACCGGTCAAGAAGAATTTCAGAGCCGCCCATGCAGCTTCAGCGAGCTTTCAACTTCATCTTGCCGCCATTGTTGTTTTGTTGAAGGAGTACAAATCACGTTGTTTTTAAACAAAGCACAGTATTATTGAGACAATTTTTGTTACCCCATCTCTTCCATGCGCTTATACCATACGTCCTTCAGCTGACGCGCAGTCTTCGTCGAGGCAAGTCCGCCAACCAGAGTGCCCCGAAGCTCGCGAGGCAGAAGCTGCTGTGTGTTGATCAGGGCATCCACGACTTCGTCCGATGGAATGACACTCCTGATGCCAGCAAGTGCCATATCGGCTGCAACGTAGGCATTCCCAACTCCAATCGCGTTACGCTTGATACAGGGAATTTCGACAGGTCCTGCTACGGGGTCACAGATAAGCCCCAGGATGTTCTTGAGGGCAAGCGCCATTGCCTCACAACACTGCAAAGGGGTTCCTCCGGCAAGTTGGACAAGGCCTGCCGCAGCCATCGCGCTGGCGACGCCGATTTCAGACTGACAACCGCCAAGAGCGCCCGATACCGGCGCGCGCTTGGCGATGAGCACGCCCGTCATGGCCGCGACGAGCAGGGCGTCAATGATTTGGTCCTCGCTGGAGTGGAGCTGCTCGGCAGAGGTCAGGAGGCAGCCGGGAATGACGCCGCACGAACCCGCCGTTGGCGAAGCGCAGACACAGCACATGCTGCCGTTGGCCTCCATGACGCCGATCGCGCGCGCGACAGCCGTGCCGACGATGGGGCCTGAGAGATTTTTGCCTTTGTTCACAAGCTTCATGAGCTTCGCACCGTCGTCGCCGGGCATGAAGCCGGCCACAAGGTTGTTTTTGCCAAGGCCGGCGACGACGGACGCCTTCATGGTTTTCCATGCCTCGAGCGTCTTTTTGCGAATCCACTCGCGCGTGACGCCGCTGCGCTTCGCCTCAAATTCCTCGGCCACCGCGGGGATCGAGGAAGCCTTTGCGCGGGCAAGAAGCTCATCGAAGCTATTCACGAGCGGTTCAGCGTTGACAAGCTTGAAGTCCCACAAGCCGGCCAGAGGATAGACCTTTGAAGCAAGGAGCTTCAGCTTCGCCATGGCGTCCTCGCTCAGGGACCTGTCCGAGATCGCCGTGTGGAAATAGACGCCGTCATTCACGGTCGACACGCAGGACTGGAAGGTCGCTCCGACAGCGGAAGAGAGCTCGGCAGCGGTGTAGGCTTTGGAGGTGGAGAACAAAACGCCGTCCTCGCTGCCATAGAGTTCGACAGGAAAACCGTCGACCTCGCTCATCTGGATTTCGCCGCCGCCGATCGTCAGGCCGACAATCCGATAACGCTCCCCGTTCCGGGTCAGTTCGGTGTCGACAGTTGCCGGGCTGTGGCTTGTGTCGTCTGGGTAACGATGGACGACGACAGGGATCCCTTGCGCCTTGGCTGTCTGGAGCGCCGTTTTGATTCCCGGAGAATCCTCAAGCTGGCCCAGCAGGCCCGCAACGACGCCGGAGTCACTGGCGTGCCCCTTGTACGTCATCGAGAGCGCGCCGTAGAAGTAAAGGTCGATCGTGTCCGGTGCGCCGCCAATCAATTGGCGGCACATGCGCCCGATACGCACCATGCCTGCCGTATGCGAGCTGGACGGCCCCGTCATGATCGGGCCGATGGAGTCAAAAAGGCTCGGAAGACGGTCGGTATTGCCGCCGCTGTTCGTGCACATACCACACTGGGTACAGATGCTCATATGTATTCCTCCATATTTTGTAATAAACCGCGCGGGGCGGTCGTATGTTGAAAACGTTTTCTGTTTCACGCTGAATTTCGATCGTAAATTTCAATCGCCTGGCTCCGCTACATCGTCGCGAGCTTTTTGTACCACCAGTCTTTGAGCTCGTGAGCTTTTTTCGTCGCGCACAGGCCGCCGCTCATCATGCCGCGAAGCTCACGGGGCAGATACTGTTGTGTGTTGATCAGGGCGTCAAGGACCTCGTCAGGCGGGATGATGCTCTCAATGCCGGCAAGGGCCATGTCGGCCGCGGCGAACGCATTCGCGACGCCGATAGCGTTGCGCTTGATGCACGGCACTTCGACAGGACCGGCGACCGGATCGCACACGAGCCCAAGGACATTTTTCAGCGCGAGAGCATACGCCTCCTGGACCTGCTTTGCCGATCCGCCGGCCAGCTGAGCCAGTGCGGCTGCTGCCATGGCGGACGAAACGCCGATCTCGGACTGGCACCCGCCAAGGGCACCGGAAACGGGAGCGCGTTTTGCGACAAGGACGCCGGTCATTGCGCCGGACAGGAGAGCGTCGATAATCTGGTCGTCGCTCGAACCAAGCTTTTCTGCCGCGGTCATCAAGCAGCCGGGCATGATACCGCAGGAGCCTGCCGTCGGACAGGCGACGACCTGACGCATGGAACCGTTACTCTCCATGACAGCAAGCGCACGTGCGATTGCTGTACCCACGACAGGGCCGGAAAGATTCTGATGCGCGTCAACGAGATTCTTGAGCCTCGCGCCGTCGTCGCCAGGAGTCAGGCCGCCCAGCAGACGGTTATGACCAGCGAGGCCGTTCTCGACTGCCGCCTTCATGGCATTCCAGGCGGTCAGCGTCTTTTTGCGCACCCACTCGCGGCTCACGCCGCTCCGGCGCTCTTCATACTCCTCCGCGGCAGAGGGGGCTGACGTCTTCTCAGCAAGGGCGAGCCAGCTGGCGAAGGTGTCGAACAGAGGAACCGGGTCTTTCAGTTTAAAATCCCACAGGTTGCGCAGAGGGTAAACGCGGATCGACGCGTCGCGAAGGGCGTTTATCTGCGGCTCTGTCAGGGCCGTCTCGGTCAGGACGGTGTGGAATGCTTTACCGTCGTACTCTGTGGCCGTCACGGACTGGACGGAACGGCTGAGGAACGCTTCGACTTCGCTTTGGCTGAAACAGTGGTCCGCAAGGAACAGCGCGCCGTCTTCAAAACCATGGAGCAGGACGGGCCAGCCGTCCACCTCCTGCATCTCGATCTCGCCGCCGCCTATGGACACGCCGGAGATGCGGTAATGGACGCCGTTCCGCACAAGCGCCATGTCGACGGTCATCGAGTTGCGCGTCGATTCGGGGTCGACATGATCGTGAACCGGAATGCCGCGTTCGGCGGCAATCCTGAGCATCTTCCCAATCAGGCCGGAGTCTTCGAGCTCACCGAGCAGACCAGCAACAACCGCGCCGTCGCTCGCATGGCCTTTGTACGTTGTCGAGAGCGCGCCGTAGAAATACAGATCGATCGCGTCCGGATCGCCTCCGATCAGCAATCGTCCCATGCGCCCGATACGCAGGACGCCCGCTGTGGCGGAGCTGGACGAACCGGTCATGACAGGTCCAATGGAATCGAAAAGGCTTGGCAGTCGGTCTGCACCGCCGCGATCACTGTTGATGCACGCGCCGCAAATGCTGCAATCAGGCATGGATATTCCTCCAAAATGACTTAAACGAGCTGAAAAACATGATATAAATCTATCTAATAATATAAAACAGAGCTGAAAAAGGGCTGCGGCACGAAATATCGCGCGACAGCCCCAGGCGCTGCATTATTATACGAATTCGTATTCTCCGCCGACGCCCTTTTCCTTGGCACGCTCAAGCACGATGCCGCCAACAGCAACGTCCATCGAACCGGTGCCGATCGGCAGGCAGAGAATGCGCTCATGGCTCTCTTCGACCGGGACGACACTCTTCTTGTTGGCGACGACTTCACCGATCGTAGCATACACGTCGATCTCCTTGAGCTCGCCTTTCTCATGAAGGCCGCTCAGAGCACCGCGGTGCATGCACTGTTCGATGTGGTCGACAATGATTTTGTCGGCGTTCTTGATGAACTTGTCCTCGCACTCCTGGTAGGAGCCCATCGGGAACAGAATCTGGCCGGACCCGATCCACTCGTCCTTGACATACTTGTCCTTGGACTGGGTGACGCAGATAATGATGTCTGCATCTTTGCAGACCTCTTCCGGCGTCTTCGCGATGACGATGTTGCCGTCCTTCACAAGGTGCGCGCAGTCGGCCTTGTACTTCTCAGACGCAGCGGGGAACACGTCGTACACGACGACCTTGTTCAGCGTAAAGCGCTCGGCGAACGCCATGGTCTGGGTGTGCCCCTGCATGCCGGCGCCGTAAAGCCCCAGCGTAATATTGCGCTTCTTCGTGAGATAGCACGAAGCGACGGCAGACTGGGCGCCGGTGCGCAAGTTCGTGATGTGAGCGCTGTCCATGACGCCGATAAACTGGAGCGTCGGAGCGTCGACCAGCATAAGCAGGGCAGAGACATAGGGCAGGTCCATGAGCGGACGCATGCCGAGGTTGCCGCCAGCCCACTTCAGGCCCGCAATGTCCTCGAAGCCGATGAACGCGGGCATGGCGTTCATGAAGCCCTTGTACGGCGGGTATTCGGCAGTTTCGCCAAGGTCAAGGTTCACCTTGGCGGGGTTAATAACGGTACCTTCGCCCATGCCGTGGTATGTCTTCTCGACGACGTCCACGACGTCTTTCATCGTGATGAGGCTCTTGATCATATCCTGGCTCAGCAGACGGGTTTTCATGTGAAACGTTCCTCCTTATGGGAAAACCTGCGCGACAGCAGGTTCTAAAGGCTTTTGGCAGGGGCCGAAGCGCCACGCTGATCACGGCGGTTGGACAAGAATCCGGCAGCGGCCCGGGAAATCACTCTTTTCAGTCCAGCGGTTTTACACGAACTGGAAGCTGCCACCGATACCCTTCGCGATGGCGCGCTGGTAGATGACGCCGCCGACAGCTACATCCTGAGCGCCGGTGCCAATCGGGATACAAATCGTGCGCTCAGCCGGGCGGTCTTCGACGTATGCGAGTTTCTTTTTGCCAGCAACAAGTTCGCCGATCGTACAGTAGATGTCCTTCTCGGAAAACTTGCCCTCGGACACCACGTGTTTCAAGGCACCGCGGTGTAGGCACTGGCCGATGTGGTCAACGACGATCTTGTCAGCGTTGAGAATGAACTCGTCCGTGCACTCCTGCCAGCTGCCCATCGGGAAGAAGACTTGCTTCGGCCTAATCCAACTGTCTTCGACGATCGGTTTCTGGGCCTGGGTGACAGCGACAATAGCATCACAGTCTTCGACCACGTCACGCGGAACAGAGCAGATCTCAATGTTGCCATTCTTCACGTACTGAGCAACATCTTTCTTGAACTTCTCGGCAGCCGGTGTGTAAACATCATACACCTTGATCTTGTTGAGCGTAAAGATTTCAGCAAATGCCATAACCTGCGTACGAGCCTGCATTCCAGCGCCGTACAGACCGAACGTGATGTTCCGCTTCTTCGTGAGGTACTTCATTGCAACGGCAGATTGAGCGCCAGTACGGTAATTCGTAATCATCGCGCTATCCATGACGGACTTGAACTGGAGCGTCACGGGGTCAACGAGGAACATCATCGAAGAAATGTAGGGCAGTCCGAGGGCTTTTCGTTTACCGAGCGCGCCGCCAGCCCACTTGATGCCGGCAACGTTCTCCCAGCCGATATAGGCCGGCATGGCGTTCATGTAGCCCGCATAGGGCGGGTATGGGCTGGTCTCGCCAAGGTCAAGGTTGACCTTGGTCGGGTTGATGACGTTTCCTTCGCCCATGCCGCGGAAGTTCTTTTCCACGATTTCGACAACATCTTTCATTGTAATCAAGCTCATGGCTTCCTTCTGGCTCAGCAACAACGTTTTCATGCACAGATTCCTCCTTGCGGAAAAGTAAGACCGTCAAACTGAAAACCATATAGACGCAAAATAGAGTAAAACGTTTGAACGTTACGGCAACGCAACGGGACCGCAGGCCTAGCACAACGCCCAGCCAGCGGAAAGACTTTAGACGCAACGCATCTGCGACGGCTTGGCTGAGTCAATCTTGTTGCGCTCGTAGAGCAGGCGACACATCGTCTGATCGGCACCCGCTGTGCCTTCCTTGGCCATGCGCCCCACAAGGCGGACAGTCTCATCCGCTGTGTTGCAGACAAAACCATCGCCGCCCTTGACAAAGTGACCGTTCATCGCCATGTAGGAGCTCTCAATCGCGACGCCGGAGGACATGGACAACTTCAGCGCACAACCATGCTTCGCACCGTCACACAAAATGCCAAACACAGAACCTACGACGTTACGTATCGCGCCATCAACTTCTTTCGTGCCACCGCCTAGCAACATCACCATGCCGCCTGCGATACCGACACTCGACGCCAGCGCGCACGCGCAGAACATTGAGAGACGACCAATCAGACTCTTCATCTGTACACAGAGCAGGAAACTCGCTGCAAGAGCGCGCATGATCTCTTCTTCCGATTTGCCAAGACTCTCCCCCATGGAAATTAACGGCATAGAACATGTGATACCGACATTACCACTCGTTGCGCAACTCATCGTCGGATATTCAAGTCCCTGCATGCGAGCATCAGAAGCCGCCGCCGCATAGCTCTTAGCTTTCGTAATTGGGGAAGGCCACGGGATCTCGAGAATTCCGTTGCCGAAATTTTCGCCAACACCCGGCTTATACCCCTGCTCGGCGATAATCTTGTTCATTCCGATGGCCTCGCGGCAGATGCTGATTTCCTCAATCGGGACCTGTTTCGCGAAGTCAATGATCTCGCTGATTTTATAGTCAAGGATCGTGTCATGCGAACGGTCAACAACAGAATCAAAGTTCTTCTCGTACTGTCCTTCAATGAGCTTGCCGTTCAATTCGCGGAAAATGATATTCGTATGCGTTTTGCCGACAAGCACGTGTCCTTCGCCCTTGTCTGTCGCAACCCATGCTTCAATATAGAGGCCAACGCTGTCAAAATCCCACTGAATCTTGACGTCAACGTTCGGCAGGAAGGCCTTGGCTTTTGCTGCATCGGACGGCGTCACATCCTTGAGTACTTCAAGCCCCGCCGATGAAACGCCGGCGATAGCGCCCAACGATGCGGCGATCTCAATACCACGCATGTCAATACCTGGGATACCGACGGCAACGTTCTTGATGTACGAGTCTTTGTCCATAACAATGCGAACCTTTTTCGGTTCGCCGCCTACAGTATCCTTTGCGGCAGCCGCAGCAAACGCAACAGCTACAGGTCCCGTACAGCCAAGGGCCGGTCTGACTTCCTTGTTGAGAATGGTAAGTAGAATACTTTGACGATTTACCATCGACAAAAATCCCTTTCCTATAAAATGTATAAAATTATTCAATTTGTGCTACCACTGACACATGAAAGCTTAGGGAATATGTTCCCGGTCTTTTTGTTAGTTTGATATTAGCTCGATATTATTCTGCACAGTGATTAATAATATATTTTGCGACGTTTCAATGCCTTGCGTGAGTTTTTGATGTGTGCTATGATTACATTCTGCTTACAGAATGAGACAGTGTAAAAAGAGAATAATCAATAACACATTTTAAATGCCAATCTGATGGAGCGTGTTTTTATGATTCGACCGCTGGAGAGAGGTACCTATTACACTGAAATTATTGCCCAGCTGAAAAAAGAGATTGCAAACGGCACATGGAAACTTGGCGAACGCTTGCCCGGAGAGCTTACCCTTGCAAAGCAGTTCAATGTGAGCCGCAGCAGCATCCGCGAGGCACTTAAAGCTCTGGCTTACGCTGGCATCGTCGAATCAAAACCCGGGCGAGGCACATTTCTACTCCACGTACTTGATGCCCCTGAAGCTGACGACTTCGACGACAGTGCTTACGCGAAGCTCATTGAGGTCCGCAAGCTTATTGAGGGACAGGCCGCGTACTGGTGCGTACAGCGTGCCACGCCACAACAGATTCAGCAACTTGAAGCGATCCTCCGCGAAGGAGAAGAGGACGGGGACGCCGCACTTAACGTGGCACATATGAAGTTTCACGCCGCGATTGCCCGGCTGGCCGACAATCCGTACCTGACGCGCATGATCGACTCACTGAACGGTGAAATCAAGCGCCAGAAAGAAGTGAACTTCAAGATGTTGCCACGAGAAGACCGCAAGGAGCACTGGAAAGTTCTTGAGGCGATCAAGTCCGGCGATCCATCTCTGGCCCGCCGCGTCATGGTGAAGCACGTCGAGGTCTTCTGGAAAAAGGGGTACAAGCACGCTCCTGCAACAGAAGAGACACAAGAACAATAAACGCACTAATCAACACGTTGTTTTCTAGGAGCGCGCCCTCAATTTGAGAGCGCGCTTATTCTTAATGAATCTCGATTTCATCAACAATTCAATTCAGATAAAAAGATGTTAGTCAACGATCGTTGCAAGGATTTCTTCATAGCCCTTCTTGCCACAGATCTGCTCAAGAACAGGAAATGTCGCTTTGCGTCCGACCTCGGAAAAGTGCTCAAGCTGTTCGGGCGTCGGACGGTAAACTTTAATGCCTTTTTCTTCAAGCTTCTTGAGATAGCTTTCAGTCTCAGGCGGGGCAGCGCCCCAACGTTCAGCTTCGAAGTCCGCAGCAGCCTTGTCAAGAGTGGCACGATCAGCATCGGACAGTCCGTCGTACAGCTCCTTGTTAATGATGAGCGGCCAACACTCAAAGTGCGTGTTGATGGGAATCTCAGCCTTCATTATGTCCTTGAAGTTCACGTAGTGGTTTTCAGCACCGGCACCGAAGATGCCCTCAACCATGCCAGTCTGAGCCGCAGTAAAGAACTCAGAGAATGGAAGTGGCGTGGCCTGAAAACCAAAGGCGTCAGCAAGCGCTTCCCACTGCTTCGTGCTCGGCACACGAACCTTCAGGTTCTTCTTCTCGGTATCAAGCGGATTGGCGACATCTTTGGTCAGAGCGATACCGCCAAAGTAAATCGGCCAATAGGCAAGGACCTTAACATTCTGTTTCTCGAGAATCTCTTCGCAGAAAGCTGTGAACTTTGCTCCCTTGCTGTAGTTCTTCTTCGCTGTCTCCCAGTCTTTGACAAGGTAAGGTTGAATGAAGGCGGACAGACGTTTGTCGACCTGCCAGCTCATGGAACCACACTGCATCTCGACCGAGCCGAGAGAGACAAGCTCCTGCACTGTCGTGTAGTCGCCGAGAACGCTGTTCGGATAAATCTGGATGTCAATGCGGCCGTCGGTGCCCTTCTTCACGTCATCAACAAACTTATGAACCGCGACATCAATCGCTGAGCCTTCGGGACGAATCGTGGCTAGCTTCCACGGCGCGGCAACTGCGGCTGTACCCATGTAGAAAACAGCGAAAGCAGCAAACAGAACGTTCAACTTTTTCATGTAAACCCCTCCTCAACAAAAATAGAATATGTGCGCTACGCACAGTACATTGAAGCCAGTAAAAATACTGGAACTGAACATCCCGACGTTACGAGGACAAGAAAAACGTGCCTCGCGACAGCTTTTTTTACACGTAGCCAAAAACACGCGGGAGGAAAAGGGACAGAGCCGGCCAGTAGGTCGTAGCAAGCATAACCGGCAGGTAGCCTAGCAGGAATAGACAGACGTACGGCAGGATATCAGAAAACTCAACCTTGCCGACGCGCATGCCGAGATACAACAACGAGGCGTAAGGCGGGGTCAGGCAGCCAATGCCGAGGTTGACGCCAAAGATAGCCGCGTAATGCACGGGGTGGATACCGATTGACGTCGCCAGCGGCTGGAGCAACGGCGCTACAAGAATGATGCCTGTCGTGTCATTGACAATCATGCCAACAAAGAGCAACAGGGCATTGATGAGGAGAAGTATCAGAAACTTGTTCTGCGTGATGCCGAAAATTGACCCCATGATGGCCTGAGGAGCCTGAAGCCTAACATACGTCTGGCTCAACATCATCGAACACATGATCATGACCATGATTGTGCCCGCCGATACAGCAGAGTCCTTTGTGATTTGGAATGTATTCTTTGGTTTCAACCCCTTGTAAATCAAAAAACCGACAGGGAAGCAGTAAACTGTAGCGACGGCCGCCGCTTCGGTTGGCGTCGTCGCGCCGGAGTAGATGCCGCCGAGAATAATAAGGGGCATTAGAATGGCCGGCAGAGCCTTCCAGCCTTTGCTGATAATTTGATGACGTTTCTCTTGTTTAGAAAGCGGAGGAAGAAGCTTCATATCAAGATTGTGACAGATAAGCATGTTGATTGCACAGAAAATGATGATTGTCAGGATTCCGGGGCCTACAGTAGACAGGAAACAGGCAAGGACGTTCGTGTTAGTAACCCAACCGAAGATGATCATTGGTGTTGAGGGTGGGATCAGCGTGCCGAGAATCGACGAAGCTGTAATCAGCGCCGTAGCGCAAGAGCGTGGATAACCTCGCTTCACCATCTCGGGAATCAACATGCTACCCGTCGCGGCAAGACCAGTGAATGCGCTGCCGGAAATGGCGCCCATGATGCCGCAAGTAACAATCGCAACGATGCCGAGACCGCCCTTGACGCGGCCAACGAAAACATCAACGAAGTCGAGCAGGTATTTTGCTATGCCTGACCCGCTCATTAGCGAGCCTGCATAGATGAACAGCGGCACACACAGCAACGACGGGCTTAAAATCTGCTGGAGCCCCCACATCATCATACCCTTCATCGAGATATCACCAAATGTAACCATGAACAACAACGCTCCGCTAAAACAAAATGCGATCGGCACGCCCAAAGACAGCAGGACCATCAGGATTAAAAGGGAAATAATCGAAAGAGTCACGCCGTCCATTTAGGCCACCTCCTGATGTTTCGAGATAAGGGCGTCCGTAGGCGTCATCCGATACTGCTGAACGCACTCCCACATTTCGACGATTGTATAGAACAGCATAAGAGTAAACGCAATGAATACCGTCACTTCATAGTAGATCATTGGGATAAATAGGATATCCGTCTTTTTACCGACGCGGAGAGCATACTTGAGGTAATCCCAGCCCCACCACGTGAGCCAGCACAGGATAACTGTCGAAGCAATAGAGGCAATGATACGAATAGCGTAAATACTACGTACCCTCTTGCAAAAGATCTCTAGTACTCTCGCAACAAGCTGCCCCTTTTCGGAAGAGGCTTTCACGGCGGCCATCAAGTACAACCATGTCGTTGGAAAGTTGTTAAGCTCTTCGATGCCCATAAGCGGCGAGCGCAGAACATATCTCATAACAACCTGGACAAACATGAGCGCCGTAACCGCGAGCAGAGCGATGACAATAACCGCATCAATGACATGGTCAAGCCCACGAATCCATTTTGCTCGAACAATTGTCATACTTTTCATGTTTCCCCTCCTTATGTCGTGAACGCTCTTCTATTTTTAAGCCCATGAAAGTCGCAGCAGGATAGAATAATGGACACAAAACCCCTGAGCTGCAAAAATGACGAAACCCCAAATATATGTTTTCCGACGCCCACATGCTTCCTCAGGTACCATACGCTTGAATTGGAAAATTATTTCAGATTTGAAACAAGCGCAGAACCTGCGGAATTAGCCTATGCCAGCATATTGATGATTTCGTCGATAGACTTGTCGGCAATGCCTATAGACTCGAGCGTTGTGCCTTGATGCCAGTAATCGGTACCATGCAGCTGCGAGCAGAAGTTAACAATCAAGTCCGCCCTCGGTGACCTCGTTCCTGCCTTGCGCGCAATGCAGGCGATCGGCATGATGACCCCCGGCACGTCTTCTGTAATATAACGGCTACGAACGCTCTGACCAACGAGATCAGAATACGGCGTCTCAGGGCTGTGCACATACTCGAAAATATTCTTGCTGCTATTGTCGCCGTAATACATCTTCATCAGCTCAAGAAAACCATCAAGCTTAAAACCGCAGGCCGCGCCAATTGCGACACGTTCCTTGTCCAGTTCGTGCATTTGCTCGCTGATGAGTGGCGTGATCCCGTCGATGTAGTGACGCCATGTGTCTCCGCGCTGCTCAATCGCACCCCAGTTCAGAATCACGGGATACGGATGCATTGTAAAATTGATGTTGGACATGTCGAGTGCAAGGATGTGATCGGCCTTCTTGTACTTGACGTATCCGTCAAATGCAGAGTTCAGGATGTCAAGTATTTCCGAGCCCGCTGAAGCCGGCGACGTAGCGAGGTAGATAGCCGTCTTGCGCTTGTTGATGTTTACCTTGTCAACAGCGCAAATACGGCAGGCGTAGGGCTGAGTCTCTACCGTAGAAATCGAGATTCGAGCCTTGCAGCCCATTTTGCTCATCATCGTCTTGAGACGGTACGCACCGAAGTTGCCCGGCACGATGACGATATGCTGACCGTCCTTGAGGAGCGGAATCATCTTTTCAAAGATGGGCCCGTGAGCGAACGAGGGTACGTTCACAACGACAATTGAAGCGCCATCCATAGCTTCTTTGATATCGCGCGTCACAGCGTGAAGGTGCCCCGTGACCTGAATGTCTCCGACGAGAGAAATCGTTTTTTTCTCGTGTAGTGTCGGGAAATCCGGCACATTATCAAGCGGCTCCCACATGACAATCGGATAACCAGCGGCGCTAATCTGAGCGCACCATGCACGCGCCCCGTTGCCGCTGCCAAGCATTGCAAATCTCAACATATCCAATCCTCCTCGCTAAAAATATAGAACAAACTGCCCTGTGACTACAAAATGCCGAGAATCACAGAAACATGGCTGTTGTAAGTCATGTTCTTTGAGAAGTCGCAGCCTATAAAAGTTATTTATGCCGTGATATTGTCTGACAGTCAGACAATATCACGGCATACGTTCTTTGTCAAGAAAAGATTTTCATACATTGTAATTATCTTCAATAAAAAGGCGCACCTCAAAAGTTCTCTTCAATACTAACGTCTAATATTGTTTCTTGGCAAAACAAGCTAATATTACCGCAGCTTATAACATGTCTAAATTGATCTAAAATGGCTTAAAACATGAACATTACTGAGAACAAAAAAGCGAAAATTGAACTGGCATACAAGAACAATTGATATAAAAGGATCAAGTTAAGACTGAAAGAAATCAGCTACCCAGGGATGCATCAGACCAAGAAGGGCGCCCTGTGACATTTCGGCATGAAAGTCCATCGTCTGTTGACGCTGAGACGTCAAGAACAAGAGAGGGCGAAGTCCGTACGGACTTCGCCCTCTCTTGTTCTTGACGTTTTCTTAAGACGCAGAAGCCCGAAGCGGTGACAGGCAGCGTTTTCGTTCCTCAGGCCGCTGGAGAGTACGCCAGACATGGCCAGATCGCAATGCTCCAAGTTCATCGAGATTCGGCCATTTTTTATCCGTTCTTTTTTGTGAAAAGTTCACTTCACCGCGGTAACGGCGTAATCCTGATCTTCGACGGCTTTTTTCAACACGGCGTCGGGGACGTCTTTGCTCAGCGTGACGACGGCGGTGCCTTTTTCGTGGCTGACTTCGGCGGAGGCGACGCCTTCCACGGTTTCCAGGGCCTTTTTGACGCGGGCCTCGCAGTGTCCGCACATCATGCCTTCAACGTTCAGTGTCTTGGTCATTGATCCATTCTCCTTTTCCGATTCGATCTGATCCAGCCGCCCCACGGGCCGGATTTTTTTATCCTTTTTCGCGCTGCGCAGGTCGAAGAAGTTCAACCGGAGCGCGTTGGATACGACGCAGAAGCTCGACAGGCTCATGGCCGCGGCGCCGAACATGGGGCTCATCTTCCAGCCCAGCAGGGAGATCCAGGCGCCGGCCGCCAGCGGGATGCCGACGACGTTGTAGAAGAAGGCCCAGAACAGGTTCTCGTGGATGTTGCGCAGCGTGGCGCGGCTCAGGCGCACGGCGGCGGGAACGTCGCTGAGGCGGCTGTTCATCAGTACGACGTCGGCGGCGTCGATGGCGACGTCGGTACCGGCGCCGATGGCGATGCCGGTGTCGGCGCGGGTGAGGGCGGGGGCGTCGTTGATGCCGTCGCCGACCATGGCGGTCTTGCCGCGTTTCTGCAGCTCGCGGATCACGGCTTCCTTACCGTCGGGCAGCACGCCCGCCACGACCTGATCGACGCCGGCCTGCGCGCCGATGGCGCGAGCGGTGCGTTCGTTGTCGCCGGTGAGCATGACGACGCGGATGCCCATGTCCTGAAGTTCCTTCACGGCCTGCGGGCTGTCTTCCTTGATGGTATCGGCCACGGCGATGACGCCCATGAACCTTCCGCCGCGCGTGAAAAGCAGCGGCGTCTTGCCCTGTCCCGCCAGCGCTTCGGCCTTGGCATTCATCTCTTCGGGCACGGCGGCGCGGTCGGCGATAAATGCGAGGCTGCCGCCGAGCAGTTCTTCGCCGTTCAACGTGGCGGTCAGGCCGTTGCCGGGCAGGGCGCGGAAGTCGCCCACCTCCGCCGCGGTCAGGCCTTCGTCGCGGCTTTTCCGCATCACGGCGCGGGCCAGCGGGTGCTCGCTCTTGCTTTCCAGCGCGCAGGCCAGCTCGAGCAGTTCCCGTTCGCTCGCGCCCCCGGCGGGCAGAAGGTCGGTCACTTCCGGCTCGCCGCTGGTGATGGTGCCGGTCTTGTCGAGGGCCACGATCTGAACGCGGCCGGCGGCCTCGAGCGAGGCGGCGGTCTTGAAGAGAATGCCGTGGCGCGCGCCCATGCCGTTGCCGACCATGATCGCCACGGGCGTGGCCAGCCCCAGCGCGCAAGGGCAGGAGATGACCAGCACGGAAATGCCGCGGGCCAGAGCGAAACCGAACTCTTCGCCCAGCAGCCACCACACGGCGACGGTCAACAGGGCAACGGCGATCACGGCGGGGACGAAGACGCCCGACACCTTGTCGGCGACTTTGGCAATCGGCGCTTTGGTGGCCGCGGCGTCGCTGACCATGCGGATGATCTGCGACAGCGTGGTGTCCTCGCCGACGCGGGCGGCGCGGCAGCGGAGGTAGCCGGACTGGTTCACCGTGGCGGCGCTGACTTTGTCGCCGGGAGCCTTGTCGACGGGAACGCTTTCGCCGGTGAGCGCCGCTTCGTTGACGGCGGAATGGCCGTCGAGGATCACGCCGTCGACGGGCACGTTCTCGCCGGGATGGACAGCGAACTCGTCGCCGACCTGCACGCGTTCGATCGGCACGACAGTCTCGGCGCCGTCTCGAAGCAGCGTGGCGGTTTGGGGAGCCAGTTTCATCAGACCTTTGAGGGCGTCGGTGGTGCGTCCCTTGGAACGGGCCTCGAGCATTTTGCCGACGGTGATCAGCGTCAGGATCATGGCCGCCGACTCGAAATAGAACTCGTGCAGATAATGCGCCGCCGCGGCCGCGTCGCCCTGCGCCTGCGCGCCGGTCATCAGGAACAGAGCCGCGACGCTGTAGGCGAACGACGCTGCCGAACCGAGCGCCACCAACGTGTCCATATTGGGCACGCCGTGCATCAGCCCCTTGAAGCCGCTGGTGAAAAACTTCTTGTTGATCAGCATGACGACGGCCGCCAGGATCATTTGCGCCAGTCCCGCGGCGACAGGATTGCCCTCGAAGAACGGCGGCAGCGGCCAGCCCCACATCGAATGCCCCATGGAAAGGTACATCAGCGCCCCCAGGAAGCCCAGCGACGCGAAAAGGCGGCGTTTGAGCGCCGGAGTTTCGCGGTCTTTCAGCGCCTCCTCGTCTTCGGCCAGCTTCGCCGCGGCGGAGGGCTTCGCGCCCGCGCCCTTGAGCGAGGCGCCGTAGCCCGCCTCTTCCACGGCTTTGACGATCGCCGCTTCGGACGCCGTTCCTTCCACGCCCATGGAATTGGTCAGCAGACTGATGGAAACGGAGCTGACGCCGGGGACCTTCGACACGGCCTTTTCCACGCGGGCGCTGCAGGCCGCGCAGCTCATGCCCGTAACGTTGTATTGCTCCATCACGAAAACCTCTTTTCCTGCCAAAAAATCGCCGTCACTTCATCAGCTTCTGCAGCGTCGCCAGCAGCTCGTCGATCGTTTCCTCCCGCCCTGCCCGGATGTCGTCGAGCACACAGGAACGGATGTGGTTCGCCAGCAGCTCGCGGTTGAAGGCGTTCATCGCCGCCGTGACGGCCGAACACTGGATCAGGATCTCCGGACAATAGGCGCTCTTTTCCACCATGCCCTTGATGCCGCGGATCTGTCCCTCGATGCGGCTGAGGCGGTTGATCAGCTTGCGGTACTCTTCGGGCGAGCGCTCCTTGGTACGCTGAACGCACGCGCAGCATTTTTCGTCCATGTATTTTTTCCCCCGACTCGTTATGAGTGCATAATATACCCATGCTAGGTATTTGTCAAGCAAGCGAAAAAAACGTCGCGAAGCGGCGGAGATTCGTCACTTTCCGCTTCCCGGTTCTTCCGCCAGCGGGATCACGGCGATGGCGTTGAAGGGGCTGCCGTCGAGCAGCAGCGTGGAGGTGGCGAGATAAACGAAACAGTCGGTTTCGCCGTCGTAAAAGCGCGCGACCTTCATCTTTCGGAAGATGGCCGAGCGGGATTTGAACACCTGCGTCTCCCCTTTCTGGCGTTTGTCGGGAACGATGGGCTCGCGCCCGGCCCGCACAATCGACAGCGAGAACCGCGCCGGATCCTCGGCCAGCCCCAGAGCGCCGGAGACGCCGCCGGCCTTGGCGTAGGAGACGTAGCACACGATCGAGGGGAAATCGGGATCGCGGAACGCTTCGACGACGACTTTGTGATTGGGCCCCACCAGTTTGAAAGCCGTGTCCACTTCGCCGACTTCCCAGCGCTCTTTCGGCGCGCAGCATCCCGGCAGGGCGAAAGCCAGGCACAGGACGGCAACGATCATTTTCTTTTTCATTTTCGACCACCTCCGATTTGAATGAAACGTGCCGGAGAACTCTTTGCGAGAGAGTTCTCCGGCACTTATTCTACACAATGTTATTTCTTTTCGGGGGCCGGAGCTTTTTTCCAGCTGCCGTCGAGCTGCCCTTTCTCGCGAAGCATCTTCACCGCTTCGCCGGCGCTCTCATAGACGGCGCTCACGCCTTTGGAATCGGCGGCGTAGTCCATGGCGGCTTCTTTGCGGATGCCCAGCGAACCGGCCTCGGCCACGGAATCGATGTTGGCTCCCATGAAGATGAACTGCCAGCCGTACTTTTCCTGCGCGTCGGAGACGAGCTTCCTGACGGCGGCGCGGCTGAACTCGCGGCTGGCGTTTTCCAGCCCGTCGGTCATGATCATGAAGATCACCAGCTCCGACTTGGGACAGTTCCCGTTTTTCTTGAAGTCGCCGTCCACCTGCAGGACCGTGCGCCCCACCGCGTCGAGCAGCGCCGTGCTGCCGCGGGCGAAGTACTCCTTCTCAGTGAGCGCCGCCACGTCCTTGATCGGCTTGTCGCTGTAAAGGATCTCGTACTGGTGGTCGAACAGCACCGTGGTGACCACGGCCGAAGCGACTTCCTGGCGCTGCTTGTCGATGAAGCTGTTGTAGCCGCCGATGGTGTCGCCGGTGAGGTGCTGCATCGAGCCAGAACGGTCGAGGATGCAGACGATGTGCACCTTGTCCTTGTCAAGCGGCGGACATTTGTCGCTGTGATCGTGGGACAGTTCGGGCAGCTTCCCGTCGCGCGGCAGGATCTCGTCCGGCCGCTGCTGGACCTGCTGAGGCGCAGGCGGCACGACGGCAAAGGCGGTCGCGGCCGTCAGGACGGAGCACAGGGAAAGACACAGAGCGCAAAGCTTTTTCATGGATCACTCTCTCCTTTCGGATCGTTTCTTTGATTTTAGATTTACGACGCGGAACGTGAAACTGAACTGATTGTAAAGCCAATCCCGGCAGATCTCATCACCCGTTCGGGTGAACTTCCGCCCACAGAACTTCGGCGCCGAGCAGCGGCGCGTCCTCGCCGAAGAGCGCCAGCCGCATCTCCGGCCCCGGGCGGTACACGGGCGAGAGCAGCGGCTGCATGTAGTCGCGCAGATCGTCGAGCAGACCGTCGAGATGCGACAGGCCGCCGCCGACGACGATCGCCTCGGGGTCGAGCAGATGGGTCAGCGTCGTAAAGGCGCAGGCCAGCGCGCGCAGTCCCTCGGCGAAGGGCCGGGCCAGCCAGGCGTTCTCGCGCTGTTCCCAGAGGGTTCTCATGTCGCCCCCATAGCCGTATTTCTCGCCGGCGCGTTCCAGAACGTCGGCGGAAAAGAAGCTTTCCACGTGGCCGCGCCCGCCGCAGCCGCAGCCGCGGTCCTCCAGCAGCGGGAAGT
>NZ_ADFP01000081.1 GCF_000177335.1 Pyramidobacter piscolens W5455 | reverse complement strand
CGGAGAGTTTGATCCTGGCTCAGGACGAACGCTGGCGGCGTGCTTAACACATGCAAGTTGAGCGAGGATGGTTCGAGAGACTTATGTTGATTGGAACATTCAAGCAGCGGACGGGTGAGTAAAGCACAAGGACTTGTCCGAAAGAGAGGGACACCTGCGGGAAACCGGAGCTAATACCTCATAAGCCGGAAGGTGAAAAGCAGAGATGCGCTTTTGGAGAGACTTGTGTCCTATCAGGCAGTTGGTGAGGTAACGGCTCACCAAACCGAAGACGGGTAGCCGGACTGAGAGGTCGACCGGCCACATTGGAACTGAGAGACGGTCCAGACTCCTACGGGAGGCAGCAGTGGGGAATATTGGGCAATGGGCGCAAGCCTGACCCAGCGACGCCGCGTGAGGGAAGACAGCCTTCGGGTTGTAAACCTCTGTTGCAGGGGAAGAAGGAAGTGACGGTACCCTGCGAGGAAGCTCCGGCTAACTACGTGCCAGCAGCCGCGGTAATACGTAGGGAGCGAGCGTTGTCCGGAATTACTGGGCGTAAAGGGCGCGTAGGCGGCGCTTCAAGTCGTCTGTCAAAAGCCGAGGCTCAACCTCGGCGCGCAGACGAAACTGGAGAGCTTGAGAAGCAGAGAGGCAAACAGAATTCCTGGTGTAGCGGTGAAATGCGTAGATATCAGGAAGAATACCAGTGGCGAAGGCGGTTTGCTGGCTGCATACTGACGCTGAAGCGCGAAAGCCAGGGGAGCAAACGGGATTAGATACCCCGGTAGTCCTGGCAGTAAACGATGTATGCTGGGTGTGGGACTAGCGATAGTTCCGTGCCGAAGTTAACGCGATAAGCATACCGCCTGGGGAGTACGGTCGCAAGATTGAAACTCAAAGGAATTGACGGGGGCCCGCACAAGCGGTGGAGCACGTGGTTTAATTCGATGCAAACCGAAGAACCTTACCTGGACTTGACATCCACGCGGTAGAGAAGCGAAAGCGGATCGACCCTTTCGCAAGGAAGGGAACGTGAACAGGTGCTGCATGGCTGTCGTCAGCTCGTGTCGTGAGATGTTGGGTTAAGTCCCGCAACGAGCGCAACCCCTATTGCCGGTTGCTACCAGTAAAAGCTGAGCACTCCGGCGAGACTGCCATCGACAAGATGGAGGAAGGTGGGGACGACGTCAAGTCATCATGGCCCATATGTCCAGGGCGACACACATGCTACAATGGATGG
>NZ_ADFP01000080.1 GCF_000177335.1 Pyramidobacter piscolens W5455 | reverse complement strand
CAGGGCTTGGGTTTGTAGGGCTTCCGAGTCGAAGGAGCACTGCTGGAATATCCCAGGCGTTTAAATACGCGGTACAGGGAACCGGGATGGCGATCGTACCCGTGTTCCATTCGGAGCTTGCCATAGAGCTCGCAGAGGGAGATGTTCGGATTCCTGCGGTGAAGGTTGCGGATCCAGGACAGATCCTCCTCCGTATGAGCTTTGGGATGCGGCGTGATCGGCCTGTGAGACTTGTTTTGAAGAGATTCTTGAGTGCCGTCGAAGACCTTGATCCAGCGAAACAGAGAAGCCCTGGAAACGTGATAACGCCTGCAGACAAAGCTGACATCTTTTGTGGAGCGGTAGAGTTGACAGGCATGATATTTAGTGTGGAGTTCGTGTGGAAGATATCGCCGGGTTTGTGTTATAGTATTCATGGCGGTTGGCCCTCCTTAGGATGCTTGGTTGTGGTGACTTACATTCTAAAGGAACCAACCGCTTTTGTATATCTGCTTCAGTCTCACTTC